>DATFXZ010000650.1:0-8545 GCA_035315305.1 Terriglobia bacterium
GTTCTGCTGCCGCGCTTGAAATCCACAAGAATGGGCGGAGAGACTTCATCCCAATCCCAGGATTCATTCGGGTCATATTGAAAATGACCTTTGATTTTTCCCGTAGCAACATCGACGGCAATCGTCGACGACGTGTACAAATTGTCTCCGGGCCGTTTGTCTCCCATCCAAGGTCCGCCGTTGCCCGTACCGACAAAGACAAGGTTTGTCTCGGCATCATAATTTGGTGTGACCCACACAGATCCGCCGCCGTTCTTCCACTGGTCGCCGCCTTGAGGCCACGTTTCGCTCCCGGGTTCGCCGGGAGCAGGGACCGTAAATGCCTTCCAAAGTTCTTTTCCAGTATCCGGATCGAATGCAGCAATAAATCCGCGAATGCCAAACTCACCGCCGGATGCGCCGACTAAAACCTTCCCATCCGCTACCAGCGGAGCCATCGTGGTGTAGTAGCCGTTTTTATTCTCCTCGATTTTGGTTGCCCAAAGTTCTTTGCCGGTTTTGGCATCAATGGCGACAAGCACCGCCTCACCAACTGCAAAGAATACTTTGTCACCATAAAGCGCAACGCCGCGGCTCGTTTGATGCGGAATGTTCGCGCCTTCGGGCGCCGGTCTTCTGAAACGCCACAAGAGCTTTCCGGTCCTCACATCAATAGCGATGACCTGGTTGCTCGGCGTGGCGACAAACATCACGCCGTTGTTTACGATCGGCGGAGCCTCATGTCCACTAACGACGCCCGTAGAAAAGCTCCAAACAGGTTGGAGCCTCTCGATATTCTTTGTGGTGATCTGGTCCAGTGGACTGTAGCCCCAGCCGTCATACGTTCGGCGCACCATCAACCAGTCGCCCGGCTCCGGACTCTTCAGCCGTTCCGCAGTCACGGGTTTGTAGTTCTGTAAAACCGCTGGAGTCGGAGCGGGCGGCGCCTGCTGAGCCGGACCTTGCGCCTGCTGCTGGGCTGCGAAGGTCCCGAATATCAGCACAGTCGCGACGGCACTAGCCAGGATCAGAATCTTGAAAGTTCGGTTCCGAAACATATTTGCCAATTCTCCTTTTGATTATTCCCCTCCTCACGAGGAGGGGAATATGCTTGCGTCATTGCGCCGGTTCGATTCGAAGCAATGCGCCCTGCTCCTCATCCGTCAGCACATATAACAAGCCGTCCGGGCCCTGACGGACATCGCGAATTCGCTGCTTCAGGTCTGTCAGCAAAGATTCGCGCCGCTGTTCGCCCTTGTCGTTGAAAACGATCCGCTCCAAATGGCCCGTGCGCGGAATGCGACCAACCGTCATCGAGCCCACAAACAAATTTCCTTTCCACGCAGCAAATCGATCACCTGTATAGAAGGTCATACCGGAAGTCGTAATGGATGGCACCCAGAATACGACAGGCGGTTCCATCCCCTCCTGCCAGGGTCGCTCTCCGATCTTCGACCCGTCGTAATCGCGCCCGTACGACACAATCGGCCAGCCGTAATTCTTTCCAGGCACGATGACATTGACCTCGTCGCCTCCTTGCGGTCCGTTTTCGGTTTCCCACAACGCACCCGTCTGCGGGTGCAAGGTCAATCCCAATATGGTGCGGTGACCATATGAATAGATCTCCGGCTTATAGCCCGGCCGGCCGACGAACGGATTATCTTTGGGGATCGTTCCGTCGTCATTGAGTCGAATGATTTTGCCGAAATCTTTGCTCGGATCCTGTGGACCTTCAGGCTCACGGCGATGAGATGATGCAAAGAACAACGTGCCGTCTTTCGCAAACACCACTCGCGATCCGTCGCCGCCGGGTAGTGCGCCGTACGGCTCTGCAGCAAAGATCTCTCGAACTTCGCTTAGAGCTTTGCCGTCGAAACGTGCTCGGCTCAAAATCGTCGTCGCCCAATATCCGGCGCTGCCGTCCGGACGCTTACCGGATTTGATGTACGTGAAATAGACGAGACGATTCGTCGAGAAATCGGGATGAAGTGCAATGTCCATTAATCCGCTTGTGCCGCCGGCTTGCACCTGCGGAAGCCCGGCGATCGGCTGCGGATCGAGGACGCCATCACGAATGATGCGCAACCTTCCCGGACGTTCTGTCACGAGCATGCTCGCATCGGGAAGGAAGGCGATGCTCCATGGATGCGAGAGGCCCTTCGTGACGACGGACACGCGAATTCGAGTGCCTTTCTCGTGCGTGTCGTACGTCCACGGACCATCGCCCAGCGTTGGAGTTGCCGGTTGCTGTTGTGCAAGGAGGATTGCAGTCGCCGCAGTCGCAGTGAGCATGATTACAACAACAATCGGCAAACTGAATCGCTTCATGAAGCGCCTCCCTGGAAAAACCGATTTGTGCCAAGACCAAGATGCGGCAGTATATTGGGATTCCGGCGGGAGGTTAAAGTGCGAAATCGGTGGCGCTTCCCTTTTCTGATCATGGCCGCGATGCTGCTGTGGACGGGATCATCCTTACTTGCTCAAAATCCTCAACGAGGGCAACCAGCGCCGGCGGGGCCTGCCCCCCGTTTATCCGACGGCCGAGTGAATCTTGGTGCTCCTCTCGGCGAAACAGGAATTTGGCAAGGTGATGGCCGGCTCGTAATCAATCAGAAGAGTTATGAGCCGCGCACAACTCTTAATGCCTGGATCGACATTAAAGATGTTCCGTTACAGGATTGGGCTCGCGCACTTGTGGACGCCCGTCACGCCGAAGTACTGAAGTATGAACCCCACGCGCGCTGCAAGGCCTCCGGAGGTCCTCGCGAATTTGTGACGCCTTATGGTTTCGAGATACTCGACATGACGGAACACAAGCGGGTATATATCCTCGATATCGGCGGCCCGCACTCGTTCCGCATTATTTATCTGGATCGGAAAGAACATCCGAAGGACCTGGTTCCCAGTTATTACGGTGATTCGGTAGGACGTTGGGAGGGGGATACTCTCGTTATCGATACGGTTGGATTCAACGAAAAATTTTGGATGAGTCGTGATGGACTCCCCCACACCGACCGCTTACACCTGATCGAACATTTTTCGCGTCCCGATGCGAGAACGTTGCGGTATGAGGTGACCATCGACGATCCCGGCGCGTACACTGCATCGTGGACCAGCGGTTTCAACCTTCGATGGACCGAAGGAACAGAGGTGTGGGAATACGTCTGCCAGGACAATAATCACTTCCCTGAATCTGTATTCGACGACACGGCCGCGACCGGCGGCAGCCCCATTGTCCCGTAATGATGTGAGAAGTTATGTCCGAGAAGGCCAAGTTCGACAGTGAAAAAGAGCTTACCGTTCCCGAACTTTCGCGGCGGCAATTCGTCGCGATCGCCGCAGCCGCTGGATTTGTACGCGCCCAAGCTCCAGCGCAGTCGTCCGCCGTTCGAACTGATCTTTCGACGCTGCCGCCCTACGGCAACGGCACGATCCCTTCAGGCATCCGGTCGCGCTTTGTCGCCAACGTGAACGGCCTGTCCGTTCACATGCTGGAAGCCGGGTTCGACAGGCCAGGCAGGCCGGTGGTCCTGCTTCTGCACGGGTTCCCGGAGCTCGCCTACAGTTGGCGGAAGGTGATGCTGCCTCTCGCCGAAGCTGGCTATCACGTTATCGCACCCGACCTGCGTGGCTACGGCCGGACGACGGGCTGGGATGATTCTTACGATGCCGATCCTGATCCCTTCCGTATCCTCAATATGGTACGCGATGCGATCAGCCTCGTTTACGCGCTTGGCCATCGCACGACTGCCATGGTGGTGGGACACGATGCGGGGGCGCCGGTAGCCTCCTGGGCAGCCCTGATTCGGCCAGATATTTTCCGCACAGTAACGATCATGAGCTCGCCTTTCGAAGGTCCGCCGGCGCTCCCTTTCGACACCGCAAATGGCGCCGCCGCACCACGCCGCGCCATCACCGACGACGAACTCGACGCTGAGCTGGCGAAGCTCAACCCTCCGCGGAAGTATTACCAGAACTATCAGCGTACACGCGGAGCCAACGAAAATATGCTGCATGCGCCGCAAGGGTTGCATGCGTTCTTCCGCGCCTACTACCACTACAAGAGTGCGGATTGGAAAGGAAACAAACCGCATCCTCTGAAGGCGCGCACCGCCGAAGAGATGGCTCAAATCCCGACGTACTACGTTATGGAAAAGGACAAAGGTATGGCGGAGACGGTCGCCCCCTTCATGCCCTCTCCGGCCGAGATCGCGGCGTGCAAATGGCTGACGGAAGCCGAAGTGGAAGTTTACGCGACGGAATACGGCAGGACCGGTTTCACTGGCGCGCTTCAAGGCTATCGGGTGCGACGCGGATCGGACCCAAAGAGCGTCGCCGAAATGCTGACATTCTCGGGCCGCACTATCGATGTGCCCTCCATGTATATCGCCGGCAAGAGCGACTGGGGCGTGTACCAGACGCCCGGCGCCGTCGAGAAGATGCGAACGACCGTGTGCACGCACATGGCAGGATTTCATCTACTGGACGGAGCCGGGCATTGGGTCCAGCAGGAACAGCCGGAACAGGTGAGCACGTTACTCGTCAACTTCCTTCAGTAGGCGCAGGCTTCAGCCGGCGCGGGCTGTCCCGCCGCACAGCAGTTAGTCCGCTTCCACCACCTGCATCTCGATTGAAAAGTGACCTGAAAATCCGTTTTGGTTCGCAGGTTTGTTCGGTCCGATACCTCCGAACGGTATTGGGGCGGGTAGTCACCTGTTTTTCGCATCTCCGGCAAGGCTCGAACTTCAGCGGAACCTAACACGCGCGGATAGACGAAGTCGGTCTCAGCATATTGCGATTTACCAAAAACTGATCCAAGAGATTCGGCGAATTATCGAAATAGAGGCTTCCTTCTCTTCGACCCGCGGCTTCCCACATCATGTTCAACAGCAGCGGCCGAGACGTTGCGTTCAGAACCTTCGCCCTCTGTTGCACACTGAGCGCATGGTCGGTTAACGACTTGTTGAATGGCTCGTCATTGAAGTCCCCCATCGCGAATCCCGGCGTATCTTCTCCATGGACTTCAAGCACGCGCTGATGAAAGTAGCCCAACGTCTCCCCTGCGATTTCGCGATAACCTTCCGACTCGAATTGGCCGCCGCTTCGAGAAGGCCAATGATTTCCGAACACAGCCCAGGTCCGATTTTTGTTTGTCTGAAAATTCACTTGAAGTATTTCGCGGGTGGCCGTGCGCCGCATGACGACATGCGGGAAGCGCTGGTCCGCCGGCGCGGTGAACAATTCCGGCCGGAATATGAACGCAATGTCGATGCCGCGTTGATCGACAGTGTCGAAGTGCACGAACGTGTAGTCCCGGTTCGTGAGCGCCGCCACGCGACTCACCAGCATCTGCAACACAGTGGCGCTCTCCACTCCGCACACGCCAAGAAGGTCGGGTCCCAACCCGCCGCCGAGCTGCCGAATGATCGAGGCGAGCTGTCGAGCTTGCGACCCCGAAGCTCGGGAGTCCAGTTCACGAGATCGCTGCCAATCGCCCTCTGCAGCTTGTCCGTCCGCGGGGCGTCGCGATGATCGAATAAATTTTCGAGGTTCCACCACGCCAAATTGTAAGTGCTCGCCATTTTCGGTCACGTTCCAATTGTGTTGATTTACGACTTCGTTCGTCAAAAAGGATCACCTCAGCCGATACATTTTGCTATGAGGACCGAGGCCTTCCATTTTTTGCCGAATTATTTGTCGTGCTGATTGGCGTGGCAGATTAGGCAACGCTCAGGAGGGCGTGGACATGCTTGATTAGGCTTGGTCAGGCATACGTGCGATGTTGAAACAGAAAACGAAAACACCTACCCATGACTCCAATTGTTGGTCACCCTACGTCTACTTGGTATTTGTCTTCTCTTGTACTGTCGACGCACCCTTTTGAGTTTCTTTGGCTCCCTTATTGATTGCCTTCTTTGTCGTCTTCTTTGTTGTTTTGGCGGCCTTCTTTGTTGTTTCAGCCGTCGTCTTTGCGGCCTCCTTCGTGCCCTGCCCGATCGCTTTTGTGGTGCTCTTCACAGCTTCCTGCGCAGACGCGAGTCCTGCGAACCGGTTACTAGCGTGACGCGAAGCACGCCCCTCTTTATTATTTGACATCTGTTTAGTTATTTGGCTAAATAGCTAAAATGAAATATGTTTCTGCCATATTCCGCGCGCTGGCCGATCCAACACGCCGGCAGATCCTCCAGGAACTCAAAAATGGCGAGCTCGCGGCAGGTGAAATTGCTAATCGCTTTACAATTTCGGGACCCTCAATTTCGCGGCATCTAACGATCCTTAAGCATGCCGAACTCATTACTGAGCGTCGCGACGGTAATTACATCCTGTACCAACTGCAACCCGATCGCCTTGCCAACGCCGTAGGCGATTTTCTCAGCACGGTCTGTCCCACACAGATCCTGCAGCGACGCACGACCGCTCGAAAGAGGAAGTCATGAAGCTTGCAGTCACGGGAAGTAGTGGATTCGTCGGTGGCCATCTAGCTCGGCTTTTGGCAACTGAAGGTCACGAGCTCGTTTTGATCTCACGACGCAGTGGTATCGATGTGACGAATGCCGGCGCGATGGCCGAAGCGTTTAAGGGGTGTCAGGCAGTCATTCATTGCGCTGGAATCAACCGAGAAATTGGTAAACAAACATACTCTGCTGTGCATGTCGAAGGCACTCGAACCGTCGTCAACTGCGCAGAACGTGCAGGCGTTTCGAAAGTAGTGTCCATAAGTTTCTTGCGCGCTCGTCCGAACTGCGGATCCGCATACCACGAATCGAAGTGGGCCGCGGAAGAGATCGTTCGTGCTTCAAGTTTGGACTACACCATCGTCAAGGCGGGAATGACTTACGGGCGGGGCGATCATATGCTTGATCACCTGAGTCACTCGCTATACACAATTCCCATCTTTGCCACTGTAGGTATCAGGGAGAAACCAATCCGTCCACTGGCTATTCAGGATCTGCTTGTGGTCCTGCGCGCATGCGCGGTGGATGGCCGGTTGTCCCGGCAGACAGTTGCCGTGCTCGGAGCCGAAGAACTGCTGCTCAGTCAAGCTGTTCGCCGCGTGGCCGGCATCATCGGAAAACGCGTTTTTGTAGTTCCATGTCCGATCACCATCCAGCATGTCCTTGCTCAATTCTTCGAATGGACGATGACCGTTCCGCTTGTCGCCAAAGCGCAAGTAAGAATTCTCTCGGAAGGCGTCGTGGAGCCAGCCACGAATTGCGATCCACTGCCCCCTGACTTGATGCCTCAACAAAGATTCGATGAAGCAAATATCCGTGCTGGCCTACCTCCACCGGGACGATTTCGCTTGAAGGATTTGCGCTTCTGCAGCGGCTCTTTTTCGCTCAAGTATTGATCTCGGCAATCGGGCCAGGAGCAGAGTTCCAAGCAAGACGGCATAAATTACGGGCGACTGCACATCCAGCTTGACACGCCAGAAGTAATGGACGACACCGGCCGCCGCGCTGAAGTAAATGAGCCGGTGCAGGAGTCGCCACTTCCTGCCTCCCAATCGCCAGATCCACTTTTTCGTCGAGGTGACGGCGAGGGGAATGAGCACAACGAAGCTTGCATATCCGGCCATGATGAATGGCCGCTTCGTCAAATCGTCGATCATTCCGTCGAGAGCGAAGAACTGATCGAGCCAGACGTAACTGACGAAATGTAATACAGCATAGAAGAAGGCGCAGAGTCCGATCACGCGGCGCGCTTGGATGATCTTGTGCCAGCCCGTAAGTCGGCGAACAGGTGTGATCGCCAGCGTGACGAGTAGAAAGCGCAATGTCCAGATGCCGGTCGTGTCGCGAATCGTCTCGAGTGGATTTGCGCCGAGATTACCGGTGGCTATCGCGCGAACAAGAAGAGCGGCCGGTAGCGTGCATGTCAGGAAGAGGTAGAACCGCGAATCAGTAGCTCTTGCGTAAATCCATTCCCGCATACATGTGCGCCACCTGTTCGGCATAACCATTGAACATCAGAGTTGGCCGCGTGGCCTGACCGAGAAACGGATTGCCGGGTTCACCGATACGTTGTTCGCGCGACTGGTTCCATCGCGGATGTTCCACCGACGGATTGACATTCGCATAAAAGCCATACGCCTCAGGCCACGCCTTCATCCAGGAACTAACAGGCTGGGTTTCGACGAAGCGAATAGCCACGATGGCTTTAATACCCTTGAAGCCGTACTTCCAAGGAGTGATCAGGCGGAGCGGTGCTCCATTCTGATTGGGCAGTGGTTTCCCATACATTCCGACGGCAATTAACGTCAACGGGTTCATGGCTTCATCCAGCCGCAGGCCTTCCGCGTACGGCCAATCCAGCCCGCCGCCGAACAGTCTGGATCGCTGCCCGGGCATCTGATCCCTCGCAAGAATTGCTTTAAACTCCAGGTACTTTGCCGAGGGCAACGGCTCGAGTTTCCTGATTAAAGAAGCGAGTGGGATGCCCCGCCATGGAATCACCATCGACCACCGCTCAACGCATCGCATGCGATACGTACGATCCTCCGGTGCCAAGCCCTTGAGAAGATCATCTAGATCGTATCGCGCAGGCTTTTTGACCATTCCTTCGA
>DATFXZ010000651.1:0-4698 GCA_035315305.1 Terriglobia bacterium
GCGATCTGTTCCACATAACCTTTTCTGAAAAACGCACAGCACGTCTCGATCGGTCGTGGTGCCTCCATGCTCATGAGATTCATGGAGTACTTTTGGCCGTCATTGAGAATCAAGAAAGACCCTGTATCGACCACGAGCTCACGCCCGTCCACGATCCAAGTCGCCTGACCATCGATGACCGTCTTGATCGATAACGGCCCCGGGAAATTGTCGACTCGATGCCGGCGTCCTGAAGCATGAAGGACCAGATTATCGCGCCCGAATTCACAGCCATCTGGAAACAGATATTGCTTCATTGAAGGACACGAGAATAGCACCGGATCGAGCTACTGAGAAATCCGATTCCCCTCCTCGTGAGGAGGGGAATATTCGGTTTACAGGAAACCGATTCCCCTGCCGCCGATCCCAACACCCAACCACAACACGATCGAAACGATCGCGGCCAGCTTGGCCCGCGTGTGGTTCGTCTTGGAGTCATCGGTTCTGGTCACATGCTTGTAGATCGTGTAGTGAAAAACGATTGCGGCGAAAAGGAAAACCATCTTGACCTGAAACGGAACGCTTGTATAGGCCTTCATGGCCTCGGATGAGAACAGTATCAGCCCGGAAGCGAGGATGATTAAGAGACTGCAGAACACCCACGGGCCAAGCTCCAGTGCGAGACGGGCAACCGGCTTATCGTTGAAAGCGATGCCCAACAGACGCAGGTTCACCATGAGGATCGCACCAAACATGATGCATAGGGCGACGATATGAACTGCCTCGATAGCGGGGAAAAGCCATCTGGAGTCCGCGATGAAAGTACCCAGCCATGACTTGTCCAAGAACTTAAAAATCGGCAGCAGATAATGCATACTCCACTCCGTTCAAAAGCTGTACGCCATCGTACGGCCCGTGATGATGATGGCTGTCCAGAGAATCAGGGAAATCGCGCCTGTCATTCGCGCGCGGAGCGGTGTAACAGGCGACTTATCCCATTCGGCCATGTTCTTGTGCGCTGTTGCTTCAAAACTCAAAGCATTTACGCCTGCCAAAACGAGAAGCGCGAGTTTGATCCAGAAATGAACGCTTCGATAAGCCGTAATCGCTTCGGCCCAGAAGAGCAGCAGGCCGGTTACGAACATCAAGGCAAACCCGACGAATGCAACCGGCATTACCTGCTGCCACACTTTCGACACAGGTTGATCACGTAATGCAAGACCAAGCAACCGAAGATCGAACCAACAGAGCATCCCGACTGATAGCGCGATTCCGAGCAGATGCGTTCCTTCGATAATCGGAAACACCCAGATCGATTCGCGGATGCCTGAACCGATCTTCGTGTCGTACAGCCACTGGCAAAACTGTGCGAGCACATTTGTTTCTGCGCTGCGCTTCCCCATATCGTTTCCCGCCGACAATGCCCACACTCCGGCGGATATGAGAACTGAAATAATGAGGCCGGCAATCAACCCGCGAAACACCTGCCTTCCGGCTCCTGCGGATTGCCACCCTGTCAAACTCGAGTCATAAGGGATTGGTCGAGCCATTTCTCGCTCCATGGTGTTTTGTTTTCCAGGACCATTACTGCTGCTGCTGTATTTGAGATCGGCACGTGATAGCTGTGATGTTTTTCCGTTACCTGGCCGGTCATCGCTCCGCGCATAACAAACCACATAAGCAGTTCGACGCCTTGTGCTCCTGCGTCGCGTACGAGGTCGTGGACTGAGTATCGGGCCAGCGCCTCAGGATCATTCACGATCTTCTGCAGACACAGAAGATCGAATTTCTTGTTGATGTAGCCTGCTCTGTCGCCGTCCAGTTGGTGCGAGAGGCCACCAGTGGCCACAACGACTACGCGAATATCTTCCTTATAAGATTCGATCGCGCGTCCAATCGCCCTGCCCAGCTTGTAACAGCGCGTAGGACTCGGCAGTGGAAATTGAACGGTGTTGATGGCTATCGGAACAGTAGGTATGGCATGCCGCCCTCGCTCCGGCCAGAGCAGCGACATCGGAACAGTGAAGGCGTGATCGACCAGCATCTCCTGACACGACGTGATGTCGAATTCGTCGGCAACCAGAGACTCGATCAGGTGCCACGAAAACTGCGGATGGCCAGGGTATGGCGCCACGACTGGAAGGCCCCAGCCTTCATCCGCATTCTTGTACTCAGCCGCGGCGCCGACAGCGAAGGTTGGCATCTTGTCGAGGAAGAAGTTGAGCCCGTGATCGTTGTAGACCACGACAGCAAGATCCGGCTGCACGTCGTCGAGCCATGCGTGGACTGGCTTATAAGCGTCGAAAAACCGTTTCCAAAGCGGATCGTTCTCCAGCCGGCGGGCGATAGCCTTGCCGATCGAAGGAACATGAGATGTCGCGATACCGCCAATGACTCGAGCCATTGCTAGTCACCTCCTGCGCGAACCAACATTTCTTTGAACTCTTCCTCAGTCATACCGCGTTGCTGGGCTCCAATCTGCTGCACATTCATGCCGAATATGCCGGCCCATTTGGCGAGGTAGTAAATGTTGCCTCCGGCTTCGAGCAGTTCGCGTACATTCCGATGCTTTAACGCTTGGCGCTGTTCTCCGGTAAGTTCGAACTTGTCGCAGTAAGCTTCCTCGTTGCGCCGATATGCATCGCGATTCTCAGCGGAGTTGAACGAGAAACACATTTTGTTCAGCGCGTAACCTTTAATTGCCCGCGTGCCGTTGAAAATAATCGTCCCCGGAATGTCCTCGGTATTTGATTTCTTGAGAATCACACGACCTCCTCGCAGTGACAGGACTTAGGCAATGCCCGTTCCAAAGCCGAAGTCGTTGATTTTTGACCGTTGGATCGACGTAGACTTAGAGCGCTTCTGACAAATCGGCACGCTTTGTCGTTCAGACCGGATCAGGTGTTGACAACCCGACGACGCAAAAGGCGGACATGATCGGTTTTTCAGGCTAACGACGTCGATGAGGAGGGCGGGATGTTCATACGTATACAAATCATGAGCGGGTTGCTGCTCGCGCTGGCCGCCTCAGGGTTTACCCAAGGCAAGCCGGACTTTTCCGGCGAATGGACCATGAATCGACAGGTAAGTACTCTCAGCCCCGCTGCCACCGCGATCCAGCGCAGTGACGTGCGAATCGAGCACCATGATCCGACATTTCGATACAAAGCCGTGCTTAAAAGCGAGACCGATTCGGTGCAGTACGAATTCGAGTTGCAGACAGACGGTCACGAAGTCGTCGGCACGCAGCAGGGCATGACGACAGCGTCCAGCCTTCGATGGGAAGGAGAGGCGCTCGTACTCACTTCGCGAATTCAGCGCCCCAATGGTGAGATGAAGATCGTTTTTCGATACGAACTGCTCGACGCCGGACTCCGTCTTCGAGCCGTGGAACAGATCCGTGGAGCCGGCCGCGACCAGGACAACGTTTGGATATTTGAGCGCCGCTGAAGCATCTGATCACAGCTGCTCTGAGGAGGGGGACTGCCGTGTCGATAGACGCCGCGATCATCGGAGTGTCGGACCACAACGGCTGGGCCGTGCTAGTGACGGTCGCAGGCGACGGGACACTTCTTGACCGGCGCCGCGTCGAGCTCATCGATCCGGACCTTCCGAGGATGCCGCATCACCACGACGCGCAGACTCTTCCCCTCGAGCAGGCGATAGATCTTGTTGAGCGCGTGCGCGCCTCGGCGGACCGGCACGCGAAGCTGGTCCTCGATGCCGTCGCCATCACTGTGCCGTCGCCGATCCGCGGGGTCGCGATCCGCAAGTGCCCGCCATTGCCGGCGACGATTGCCGAGCGGCTCCGGGACTACCGGGCCCAGAACGTCGCGGACACGGTGATGTATCGCAACGCGCTCGCCGGCGCGGCGGAGTCGCGCGGCTGGTCCGTCCAGTGGTATGAGTCGAAGAAGGTGTTCGATGCGGCGTGTGCCGCGCTGCACGTCGACGATCTCGATGCCCACTTCCTCCAGGTGAGGAGGTCCATCGGGCCGCCCTGGAACCAGGACCACAAGGTCGCGATGGCCGCGGCCATTGTAGCGGCGGCGCGCGAAAAAGGGGCCTGACCGTTATTCCGATTCACTGGTCCTCGCATCCCTTACTTGGGTGTCTCTTTCACGGCCACGTTCTTGAGAATATCCGCGATTCCCAGATCAGCCTTCTTGATCAAAACAACATGACGTCCCAATGTGTATCGCCCGAAGTCGCCTGTGATCGGCGTCAACTGCGATTCCAGCTTTGCCGGCAGAGGTTCCAACGTCTTTTCTAGTTGCATCGGAACATGTGAGCCGACAACAAGGGCTTTCTCGACTCCCAATGGAAACGGCGATCGGTCCAGGGAACCAGGGGCTAGCGTGCCAAGAAGATGGGTGTAATACGTCTCGATCAACTCTCGATCCTTCAGACTGAAGGTAGGCTTTGTCTCTTGGCCCGCGGACAAGGTAGCCATCAGCAGTGAAACCGCGGTTAGAAGCAGCCCAACTTTCCATATGCGTGACATATGAACCCTCCTCTTTTGATGGCCGGCAGACTCTAACCAGTCATGAGCCGCCCTGGGTGGGGCAATCGGAGGTCCACCGCAACAGATAGAATCCCCAAAACAACATTCCACCAATCCAGAGCAGTCCGGCGAGTGCGAGGTGTTCAAAATAGCTGAAAGGAGCGAAAGGCGCTCCAATACGGGCCAGCATCGCTACCAGTCCTGTAGTCAATCCG
>DATFXZ010000652.1:0-4847 GCA_035315305.1 Terriglobia bacterium
GTGCACATGCCGGCACACATTTTCATTCGCACTGGAAACTACAACGGCGCAATCGACGCAAACGCCAACGCCGCGCGCGCCGACGAGGCATATTTCGCGCGTACGAGAGCTGAAGGCATTTATTCGATGATGTATTACACGCACAACTTTCAGTTTCTTTCTACGGCTGCAGCCATGATCGGGGAATCCGCGAAGGCTCTGGATGCGGCAGCGAAAGCAGCGAAGAATGTTGAGCCAATGATCGGGCACGATGCCTCCGCGGAATATGCGCTGCCCTGGCCGCTGTATATCATGGCCCGATGTGAGAAGTGGGACGAGATTATTTCTTATCCAAAGCCGGCGGATACGACCCTATCGACAGTAGCCTTCTGGCGCTATGCTCGCGGCCTGGCGTTTGTCGCGAAAAATGATCTGAACGCGGCGCGCAAAGAGCGAACCGAATTCGAAGCCGCGATGTCGAAGGTCCCGGCTGATATGATGCTCAATACCAACCGGGCGCACGACCTTCTGTCGATTGCAGCATCTGTTCTTGACGCACGTCTTCTGTCCGCCGCCGGCGATTCAAAGTCTGCTTTGAGTCACTGGATGAAGGCCGTGGAGACTCAGGATCGTCTCGTCTATGACGAGCCGCCCGCCTGGTACTATCCTGTCCGCGAGTCGCTTGGCGGCGAGTATCTGCGGATGAAACAATACGCCGAAGCCGAGAAGGTTTTCCGGCGCGATCTCGAAATCTATCCGAACAACCCCCGATCGCTATTCGGTTTGAGTGAGGCGCTGCGAGGTCAATCGAAGAATACCGCGGCCGAAGAGACAAAGCGGCGATACGAAAGCCAATGGCGCAGCGACGGGGTTCAAGTCCGTGTCGCGACGCTGTAGTGTACGGTATGCGTAGTGGTCAAACGCCCTCCACAAATACATCACGTGTTAGCGAACTGTAGTACTAAGATAGCCTCCAAATGATCGGCAACAAACTGGGGCAGTACGAAATCGAGAGCAGCTTGGGCTCTGGCGGAATGGGCGAAGTGTATCAGGCCAGGGATATACGGCTTGGACGGAATGTAGCTGTGAAGGTCCTGCCCGAAGCGTTTGCAAAAGATCCGGAACGGATCGCGCGTTTCGAACGCGAAGCTAAGGTCCTCGCCGCGCTCAATCATTCCAATATCGCAGCGCTTCACGGATTCGAGCAGTCGGGTGAAACACATTTCCTCGTGATGGAGCTCGTCGAAGGTGAAACGCTGGCACAGCGTATTTCACGAGGTCCGATTCCCGCCGAGGAAGCCTTGTCCATCGCGCATCAGGTCGCAGAGGCGCTCGAGGCCGCGCATGAAAAAGGCATCGTACATCGCGATCTGAAACCGGCAAACGTGAAGATCACTCCCGAAGGAAAAGTGAAAGTGCTCGACTTCGGATTGGCCAAAGCCATGGAGAGCACTCCGGCGTATGCGAACCTCTCCAACTCGCCGACGCTGAGCGTGATGGCCACGAATGCCGGAATGATTCTTGGAACTGCGGCATACATGTCGCCGGAACAAGCCCGCGGCGAAAACTCGGACGCACGCAGCGATATTTTTTCGTTCGGTTGTGTTTTGTACGAAATGCTTACGGGACGCCAAGGATTCCAAGGCAGGACGGTTTCCGACATTCTTGCGTCCGTACTTGCGCGCGACGTGGATTTCTCTCTGTTGCCGACGAAGCTGAATCCGAAAATCCCACAACTCATCCGACGCGCAGTGGAAAAAGAACCGAAACGACGCTGGCAGGCCGTCGGCGATATGCGTGTTGAGATTGAAGCGGCCGCGGCAAGTCCATATGAAGAGGCTGTGGGTCGTCAGCCGCTTTGGAAACGCGCGATTCCGATCGTGGTCACCTCAGTGGTGGTCGCTGCAGCGATGGCCGTAATCATGTGGAATCCCCGAACAACGAGACCATCCGGCCTCACCCGTTTTCCTTTTGTGATTCCGGAAGGAGAACGGTTCACCAGAACGGGCCGGCATGCGGTCGCCATTTCGCCCGACGGCGCCAATCTTGTCTACGTGGCAAACACTCAACTTTACTTGCGCACAATGGCCGAGATGACGTCCCGGCCGATCCAGGGAACAAACCTCGACGTGGATACACCGTTCTTTTCGCCCGATGGCCGTTGGGTGGGTTTCCATTCAGCCGCGGAAAACAAGATTAAGAAAATTTCGACTGCTGGTGGCACGTCTGTCACGATTTGCGATAGTCCACTTCCATTCGGTGCGACCTGGGCTAGCGACGGTCATATTTTCTTGGGCGCAGGACCGGCAGGAATCTTGCGTGTTTCGGAAAACGCCGGTAAGCCTGAGACGGTGGTGTCAGTGAAAGACGGAGAGTTTGCGCACGGCCCGCAGCTCCTCCCCGGAGGCAACGCGATATTGTTTACATTGGCGAACGGCACGACGGCCGATCGATGGGACAAAGCGCAAATCGTGGTTCAGTCGTTGAAGACTGGCGAACGCAAAACAGTTTGGGAAGGCGGCAGCGACGCTCGTTATGTTCCGACTGGACACATTGTCTACGCTTCAGGGTCAACGTTGCTTGCGATTCCATTCGACGTCCAAAAACTGACAACCACTGGTGGCCCTGTACCAGTTATTGAAGGAGTGTTGCGCGCCCCAAACGCCGCGGTCACAACCGGTGTGGCTCACTTTGCTTTTTCGGAGAACGGTTCGATCGTTTACATACCAGGCTCAAACGCCGAGGGGGTAGGTGGCAGAATCCTGGCGCTAGTTGACCGCACTGGGGCGCGAAAGCCAATCCCAGTTCCGCCGGCGCCTTACTTCCAGCCGCGAATTTCCCCAAACGGAAAACAGTTTGTGGTGGGCACCGATGATGGTAAAGATGCCATCGTTTGGGTCTACGATCTCGCCGGCGCCACCTCGATGCGAAGGCTGACGTTTGGCGGCGCGAACCGCTTTCCTCTATGGAGCCGCGATGGGCAACGCGTCGTTTTCGAGTCGGACAGAGAAGGTGATCTCGCTCTGTTCTGGCAACGAGCCGATGGTAATGGAGCGGCGGAGCGTTTGGTCAAACTCGAACAGAAGCAGCCGGGCGGCTACGCTCCCGATTCGTGGTCGCTGGATGGCAAAACGCTGATCTTTAGCAGCATCGGCAACACTGATACCGGGATTTGGTCTGTGGTCGCGGAGCGCGATGCCAAACCGAAACCGTTGATCGATACCCCGTCGAAAAGGGATGACTTCGCTGAAATTTCTCCCGATGGTCATTGGATCGCTTATGAATCTAATGAAAGCGGGCAGACACAGATCTATGTGCAGCCCTTCCCGCCGAGCAGCGCGAAATATCAAATAACCACGACCGGCGGAGTCTTACCAATCTGGTCGCCGGACGGTAAGCAGATTTTTTTCATCCAAGGCCGCACGGGAATCGGCCGCATCTTTTCGATCGATGTGCAGATGCAACCCAGCTTCGTCTTCGGCAAACCTGTGGCGACTCCAATTGAGGGCATCCTGGCAAATGGCGCGGCAGGCTCTCCACGCGGCTACGACGTTACACCTGACGGGAAATTTCTAGTGATGCTGTCTCCGGCCGAGGCCGAGGCCAGCACTCGGCAGATCCAACAGATTTACATAACGTTAAATTGGTTTGAGGAATTGAAGCAGCGCGTCGCAACCAAATGAGTCTTCAAGGGACTATCTGACTCGTCCGATCTACCGATTCCTGCGCACCGACCATCAGATTGCCGGCAAAATTGTTTTCCTGGCAGACGTACTCAAATAACTCCTGGCCCGCATCCCAGAACAGATAAAAACCGCTCGTCCATGGCGCAGTGTAAGCACCGGGGTCGTCGATCGTGACCTCGTACTTCATGGTGTTTGAATCGGTGCGCGTGAAGCGCTCGGTCAGGTGAAGTTTTTCGGTTGAAGGAAATCCATACCGGTCGAGCCAGAAATTTTCGTTAAAGCCGATGGTGTCCACGATCAGCGTGTCACCTTCCCAATATCCAATGGAGTGCCCGTAATAAGAAGGGACGAAGTCTTTGGGATGAGGGCGGCCGTCCATGAAGATGGTCCGGAAAGTGTGAGGTCCACCGATATCGAAAATGAAGATGCGTTTATTTTCTTCGTTCGCTACGAACTCCACCCCATAAGGAGTCAAGAACTGACGAGGACCACCGGAAGGCTTGCAGCGTGTATGCGGCTCCAGCTGGTTCTGGCGACGATAGGCGTACAGTTCTTTCGCCCAAGGCTGAAAGGGCACATCACGAACGTTCAGCTTCCCTGGAAACTTTGCCGCGGCGGCAATAGGAAATTGCGCATCGATGGGATCGCCCGAGTCAAAGTCAACAAGCCGTTCGGCGCCGCCCGCTCCTGGAAGCCACACGCCCAATTCGCCGGGAAGCGGACCCAAACTCACTCGCCCGTCCGGCTGTCGCGGAGCAGGACGAGCCGGGGGCCGTCCCCGTTGGCCGCGTTGTCCGCCTTGCGCGAAACCGAACGTCGTAGCAACGAATATCAATGATGCAGCGAAAACGATTATTCGAATTTTCATGATGTCTGAGACACTACCAAATTCCGGAACCGTTGGCTAATGGGGTCAGACCCGGGCCGGAGCAATCGAAGTGATTCGGGGACAGACACCGAAATTAAAAAACGAATTTCGGTGTCAGTCCCCCGATTGCTCCGGCCCGGGTCTGACCCCATTAGCCAACCGTAGCCGAATTGCCTATAATCCGCGCAACAGGAGCATCCCATGAAACTGCATTATTTGATCGCGCCGCTTGCAATTTCACTCGCACTGGTTCCTACCGCGAGAGGGCAGCAACGAGTAGCGACGGCGCCGCCGCCGATCAACTGGCCCGCACC
>DATFXZ010000653.1:0-3272 GCA_035315305.1 Terriglobia bacterium
TTTATCAGCATTAGCGCCGACGACTTTGAAACCTTTCGGCGCGTACTTGCTGTCCAGTTCGGACAGAATTGGAGACGTCTTCACACACGGCGGGCAATTCGTAAACCAGAAATACACCAGATGAGCTTGATTCCGATATTGATCTGAGGTGACGGGTTTCCCGTCATACGACAAAATTGAAAACGCTGGTGCTTCCTTTCCTTCAAAGCCCGTAATCGTCCTTTCGATCACACGGCTGAATTGAGGACTGGCTTTTATCTTTTCGATATCGACTTTCGTGATCTCGCCGCTCTTCGCGTCGCGCTCGATAAATTTGGGCACCCGCGGATCGGATTCCATGATCCGGAGGATAACGTCCGCTTCGCCCGGAACATTGAAGTTGAACTGTTCAGATATTTCGCGCAATGTCGGGATCTTCTTGGCAGCCGAGTTGTACTGGACGATGAACGTTGGGATTTTAAAGAACGTGTTGTAGAGCCGTTCAAGCACCTTCTGTTCTTCTGGGGTTTTGAAAACATTATTGTAAAGATCAGAGATGACAACAGGCTGGCCTGGAGTGACGTGGGTCTTGAGATATTGAATGATCCGTGTCTCCACAGGGGATGCTTGTTGGAACAGTAATGAAACGAATGCCAGGCTGATCAGTTTGTACATAACACCTCCAGATGGTGCGTGTGAGCGTTCAACTTACTATTCGCGGTCAAGCTTGTCCAGTCTCTCTAATGCCCTATCCCTTGTCCGCTTTATGCGATTTGGTATGATCCTTCGATCATGACTAACAGACTTCTTCTGCTCACTCTATTGTTGGTCGCGCCTCTGTTTTTGGCCGAAGACGGCGATCAATTGCTTTCGGTCGACCATTACGTTCGTGTGAAGTCTACGGTTCCGTCGATTGCCGGCCAGATCTCACAGATCTACGTGCGCGAACGCGCAAGAGCTGCGACGCCTCTACGCAGTGCCAATCTTGCCGATCGCGTCGTCTTATTCGTTCACGGAGCCGGTACACCTGCCGAGGTTGCGTTCGATGTGCCGTATCAAGACTACAGTTGGATGGCTTACCTCGCTCGAGCAGGTTTCGACGTTTTCTCGATGGATACTACCGGTTACGGCCGTTCCATCCGGCCCCCCGCAATGAATGATCCTTGTAATATTTCTCAAGAACAGCAGAAGTCGTTCGCGCCGGGCTTTCTTTCCACGCCATGCCCATCGAGTTATACCAGGAACGTGACGACGATCGCGTCCGATTGGAATGATATTGATGGTGTTGTTGATTACATTCGCGGGCTGCGGCACGTCGAGCGTGTGAGCTTGGTGGCGTGGTCCCTTGGCGGTCCGAGAGCTGGCGGTTATGCTGCGCTCCATCCGGAGAAAGTCCTGAGACTTGTGCTTCTGGCGCCCGCCTATGGGCGCATGAGACCGACTGAAGCTCCCGCCGTGGTGCCCGCCGAGGGAGTTGCTATGAACACGCAATCACGCGAGGAGTTCATAGCCAATTGGGATCGCCAGGTTGGATGTTCCGATCAATACGAGGCGGCCACAGCCGAGACCGTCTGGACGAAGATGCTCGAGTCCGATCCCGTCGGGGCAACCTGGGGTCCAGGTGTGCGACGTGCTCCCCAAACGACGACGTGGGGATGGAATCAAGCGATCGTATCGAAAAGTCAGACGCCAATCTTGATGATTGCCGGTGTGCACGATAAGCAGGTCAATCCGGACCGCGTGCGCGAACTGTACGCCGATCTTGCCGCGCGTCAGAAAATTTTTATCGATCTAGGCTGTTCCTCTCACAACGCAATGTGGGAACGGAACCACAACGTTCTGTTTCGGGCGTCACTTGAATGGCTGAGTCGGGGATCGGTTAACGGATCGCAAGAAGGCATGCTGCGTTTGGGATATTGAAACATCGGAGGAGAAATGATTTAAATGTCTAACCATTACCACGACGAAAACGATCTCAAGCTTCTTCGGAGTATGAAAGAGCTCGCTCCGGTGGAATTTCAGGCGTGGGCCGCCCTGGACGGAATCGTCGGCAGAGAAGACGGAAAAATTCCAAGGAAGTACAGGGAACTGATTGCAATCGCAGTAGCTCATACCACGCAATGTGTCTATTGCATTGAAGTTCACACGAAAAAGGCGAAAAAAGTTGGAGCTACTAAAGAAGAGGTTGCTGAGGCCGTGCTCCTTGCGGCAGCTCTTCGAGCCAGCGCCGCGGCGGCACAGGGGACGCTCGCGATGAAGTTTTACGATCAGGCGTAATCCTCGACCAGAAGGAAATTTTCGGGCAATTTACCAACACAACATGGCCGGGATGTGGAAGACTTCTACGAGAGAATCCGGGAAACCCCTTGAAAGTGCGAGACCGATAGGGGTAACCTACGCGCTCTGTTGATCAAGCTATGATTTTGGCCGGCGGAGATCCGGTGGAATTCATTCGAGGGAGGTTACATGAGTTTGAACGTTAAAACTCGAAAAGTCGACAATATTACCGTCGTGGATATGTCGGGACGGTTGACGATTGGGGAGCCCGTGCTGCTGCTGCGGGAAACGCTGCGAGTTCAGGTGAACGATGGCAACCGGCAATTTGTTTTGAATTTAGGGGATGTGTCATATATCGATAGCTCCGGATTGGGAGAACTTGTGTCGGCATATACGACCGTCCGGAACAAGCAGGGCGACGTTAAGTTGCTGAACTTGACGGCGAAAGCGAAGGACCTGTTGCAAATGACGAAATTGTTAACGGTTTTCGATGTGTATGACGATGAGGCAAAAGCTATCGCGGCGCTGAAGGCCTCGAAGACATCAGCATAACTGGCGGAAGTGCGTGGGAGTCGAACCCACCAGACAACGGTTCCCCGCCGCCCCACAGGCTTTGAAGGCCAGGAGAGTCACCGGACCCTACTCACTTCCGAATGGGTAATTATAGGAAAACATGAGCACGAAGTACGAAATTCTAAAGAAGCGTCGCGTCAATCGCGCCAAAAAGAAAGCTCGCCTGAAACGCCGGGCGCAAGAACACTTCCAGGCTCGCAAGGGAACTACTCAATCCTAAAGAAAAGCACGTAGCCAACGTATTCCGGCGCTAGTCTACAATAGCGCGGTGAATTACGAAGACGCCTTGACTTTGTTCAAGGATGGCGATTTTCAGAGAGCTGTCCCCTTGCTCGAACGGGTCGCGCGCGACACCGGCTACAGCTCCGACGTCATTAATCACACGTACACTCTGGCTCTCTATAAGATAGGCGATAACCAGCGCCTTGCTGAAGTCGCGTTCC
>DATFXZ010000654.1:0-4863 GCA_035315305.1 Terriglobia bacterium
GTCAAAGCCGTGAACGGTAGGTAGATATTCATTGCGGTCGCCCAGGTGGTTTTTGCCGAACTGTCCGGTCGCATATCCCATCGTCTTGAGCGCTGTTGCGATCGTCGGAGCTTCGGCTGGCATGCCAATCGTGGCCCCGGCCTGCCCCACGGTTGTCAGTCCGGTTCGAATGGGCAGCTGCCCCGTAATGAAGTTTGCGCGGCCCGCTGTGCAGCTGGCTTCGGCGTAGTAGTCTGTGAACACCATGCCTTCTCCTGCAAGTTGATCCAGATTTGGAGTTCGGCCGGCCATCATGCCTCGATGATAGGCGCCGATGTTAAACCACCCGATGTCATCGCCCATGATGAACACGATGTTCGGCATAGAATTGTTTCCCACGAGACCTCCTAAAATCACGTTCTATTCGACCGTGAGTCGATCTAAAAAGAATGGAACTGACATCCATCCGCATCAACCCGTAAAAGTTCTGGAAAGTCGGCACCACATTGCCGGTTTGGATGGCATGGCAGAACGCCATTTGCGCTTCCCTCCGAACAATACGAATTTCAAAGCGGAGGCATAACCGGGCGACATAGAATCACTCGGCTAAGGGATGGGGAATTTCAAAGCGGTACTCTGGGGATTTCTACACCGGCCGCGACACTTAAGTCGTACTAGCGCAACTCGCCGCTGGCGAACGCTCGCAGTGGCTGGTTAGCGTCCAACCGACGCTGTCGGACAGGATCAGAAGGAACGCTCGACCTGAGATGATATGGGCACCGGTCGGATGACAGCTACAGCCCGCGCCGACATTGGTGCTCAATATCGAAGCCCGCCGGTAAGCCTGAGTCCTGGGTCGCGTACAGTTTTGTGATGACGTTCGCTGACGGCGACGATCTCGATTGGGAGTTTGCTTTGATTCGCGCCTAGGGCATCCGACCGCTATATCCGGGGGGTGAGATGGCGACAAAGCGAAAAAAGAGAGTTCAAGACTTGCCGGTGTTGCATCCCAATGCGGCTGGAATCGATTCGCCACACCTACGTCACGATGATGCTATGGCAGGAGAGCACGTCAGTCGCCAAGCAGATGGGACACACCGATTGGTCATTGGCGGCTAAACGCTATTCACGGTGGATCACATCGGATATGCCGGACGCTGGCCAGAAAGCGGTGAAGCTTTGGTCATAACAAGTTCGACTGTCGGATGGAATGTTGATTAGATGTTTCGGATTTGAGTTGCGACAGCTTCAAGAGTCAACTAAGAGTGCTTGAGGAGTGTTCTCCGCCAGGTTTCACACAGCGACTTCAAAAGCTCCTCCATGCCTCATTAAACGCGCTGATGACCGGCGATTATCCGTCAGGACGCATGATGCAACGGGACTTCTGGGTGCTCCCAAGAACCTCGCCACGAAATTCAAACTGAGTCTTTTTTGGTCGTCGATGAGTTGGACGACTCATCGTGGAATTCTTCCAAGGTCGGAACCCTGCCTGCGTTGCTGCGACGTACCCAAATCCTTAATCGGCATGCCACGCCTGACTTGCAAATGCCCCGTAGTCGAATCCTTCGACTAAGTTCAGAGATACCAAGTTGGACCAAACATTCTCGGATTGTTGGGTACGGGAATTGCACTCACCGCAAAACCGATTACTCTTTTAGTTATCTGCGTAGCGCTGCCTCGTTGGGAAATCAGACTCTTGTGAGTTGGACATGAGGAAATGGGCTGCAATCTCGGGAATTCTAGGAACAGTCTGGATGCTCGTCCTTTTCTGGGTGCGTTCGCCTCGCCTTGTCTTTCTTACAAATTCACCGGCCCTGTGGCTGACCGCCTCATTAGTTCCGATCGATCCGATGCATGAAAGTGCCTCCGTCTTCTATGCTTCACTACTTCTAAGCAGTGCGATTCAGTGGGCTACGATTGGCCTTTTGTTGCACACCATCCTTCAGAACCTTCCGTCAAAAAAGCAGATGCGAAAAACCATGAAAAAGGAATGGCGAAAAACCGCGTAATTATAGTTGCACTGATGCGGTCAGCATCACAAACGCTGAGAGTGTGGACGACGATTTCCAGTGGGCGAGGCCCGCTTCGCGCTTGGCGATAGAGCTGCGCCCTCGATTCTCGTCGCGATCCGTTCGCCCCCCTCTTCTCGATAGGTTACCTTCAGTATCGCACCGCTCTTTCCAGCAAGAGCCTCAACAGTCTTTTCCGTGCAGGTGACCTGAGCCTTGTCGTCGTACATGAACGTCATTTACGGCTCGTTGCCGGTTCCTTTGACGCTGATGACTTTCTTTGCTGCATCAACTTTCGTGAGGGTTCCGGAAAAGTCTTCTCGGCCTGACGGCGGGCAGCAGTCTAATTTTGCATCGTGAACATTAATCCTGAACCGAGGTTCACATAGTATCCTCGTCCGATGAGATTCGAACTGTCTCCGGAAACGGCCCAAACGATGAAATCGCCGGTAGCCAAGGTTGCGGTCTTGCTACTTGGTGCAGCTGCACTGGTGCTGGTGTTTCAAGTTCTTCAACGGATTTTCGCTCCATAACTCGGGCAAAGTGCAGTGAGTGGTGATCAGTGAAGAACCTTCTGTAGTATCGATGGAAGGGAGAGCCCGGGCGCGTAGATACTGTACGGGGGTCTTTGATCGCCCACGATTGCAAACCTCGACGCCTGCGCGGGCCATAGACCGCCGCTACAGCTCCGACCCAGCATTTGAAATATCCCGACCGGCTCTGATAAAAGTTACTGCCAAATTTAGGAGGAACTCTGATGAGACGATTTGTTCTATTGGTACTGATCGTGTGCGTTGGACTGGCGCTGATGGCGGTGGGTCTCGTCGCACAAGAAGCGGGTCGCGGCGCCGATACCGGTCGGGGAGCAGGTCAAGGCGGTGGTCAGGGACGCGGAGGCGGTGCTGCGTTCGGTGCGGTTAGTGCGATTCAGAAAGTTGCGGACAGGTTGTACATGATTCCGGGCGCAGGCGGGAACAGCGCGGTCTTTATCACGGGCGAAGGAGTTGTATTGGTCGATACCAAGCTAGCGAACAATGGTCAAGCGATTCTCGACCAGATCAAGACGGTGACGAGCAAACCCGTCACGTACATCATCAATACACATACCCACGGAGACCATACGGGAAGTAATCAGTTTTTCCCCGCTTCCGTTGAGATCATCACGCAAGAAAATACAAAGACGAACATGGAGAAGATGGACGTGTTCAAAGATCCAGCCAACAAGAATGGTCTCCCGGATCGCACGTTTAAGGATCGAATGAAACTGTTCAAGGGACGGGACGAGATCGATCTTTATTACTTCGGAGCCGCGCACACTAATGGGGACGCATTTGTCGTCTTTCCTGCCATCCGCTCAATGCATTCAGGAGATGCGTTCGCAACGAAAGGCCAGCCGTTGATTGACATAATGAACGGCGGCAGTGGCCTGGCGTATCCGGAGACTCTTGAGAAAGCCGTGTCCACCATCAAGAATGTGGATTCGGTAATCACAGGACACACGACAACCGGTCCTCTGAAGTGGCAGGACCTGGTCGACTATGCCGAATTCAATCGATTGTTCCTCGAACACGCCCGCCAGTCACTCACAGCCGGCAAAACCCCCGAGCAGGCAATGTCAGACTTCAAATTGCCGGATAAGTTTAAGGACTACAACCTGCAGGGCGGACGCGGCGGCCCCGGTGGGAACTTCAATATCATTTTCCAGGAACTCCAGAAGAAGTAGTGGACTCGGCTGAGAATTGCGCAATGGTTAGATCCGACCCGTGCGCAATTCTCAATGTTCAATTAGTTCAGGCGAACGAATCGCGTCACGTTGAGTGGCGTTGAACTTGCACCTGCCGGACATGGAGGTGATTGCAATGAGCATTTTTGAAACTATGGGGTTAGTCTGGATTGTCTTAACGTCCTCTCTCGCTACAGTGGGCCTCTTCTACCTGGCATATGTCGGCCTAAAAGCCCTGCTCAATAAAGAGCTGGAGTTACCAAGAGAAGTTAAAGAAATGTTCAGGGTCGCCAAGTGATCGACCACTTCGGTGCCCGACCACCGCAGATCACTTGTTCCGTGTCGGATTGAAACTACTCTCAAGCAAGATCGACCTGATTTGTTTACCCAGATCAGAGTGAAGATTTATGAGAGAGGTGTTGGCAGATTTTGTTGACGAGGTCGAATCCGTGATTCGTCATTTGCAGGAACCGAAAGATACGGTTCTTGCAATCGAGCCTCTACTTCGACGTCTTGTGACTAAGCCAGACTGGTTGGAAGAGAAGTATTGTCGCACAATTCGGGCGAAGGCATATGCGCAGTACCTTCTTTATCGGCCTGCCAATCATGCGTTTTCCATCGTTTCGTTCGTGTGGAATCCTGGCAAAGGTTCTCCGATTCACGATCATTGTACATGGGGAGTTATTGGACAATATCAAGGCGAGGAAGAGGAGAGCCGTTTTCGAATTATCAGTAACCGTCTCGAACGGGTTGGAGTTGTGCTTGCGCGACCTGGTGATGTCAGTCATGTTTATCCGCCTTCACGCGATATCCATCAAATAATGAACCGTTCCTCCAGACCAACAATTTCTATCCATATTTATGGTGGGGATATAGGTTCGCAGCGTCGGCATACCTATGACGCGAATACAGCCGCAATGCACGAGTTCATATCCGGGTACGATCCGGTCCTGAATCAAAGTGAACAAGACGACATTTTGTCCTAGCGGAACCAGCGATCGTCGGTTCTCACCAGCACTGCATTCCGAGGATTCGCTATAATCGCAATCTCAGTTAGGTCGATCGTCTCAACGACAACTTTTAAGGTCTGCATTCTGCGTTGAGTGAATGTGATCCAATCCCTCACGACTCCTTTAACTATTATGTAAACTC
>DATFXZ010000655.1:0-6536 GCA_035315305.1 Terriglobia bacterium
CACATGGCCGAAAAACCCTTTGCATTCTTCACAGTCGTTCGTGAACTAGGCCGTGCGCTGCCCGATGTCAAAGAGAGTAGCGGACGCCTTGGGCCTTCGCTGAAGGTTCGAGGCAAGCTGCTGACGTGCCCGGCAATTCACAGGTCGGCCGAACCGAATTCCTTGGTGGTCAGCTTCGGGATCGATGAGCGAGCGGAGTTGATCGCGGCGGATCCGAACGTTTACTACATCACAGATCATTATGTGGACTACCCATGCGTTCTTGTACGCACGTCACGGATTGATCGGGAGTCTTTGCGCGGTCTTCTTTTCAGCGCGTGGCGGTTCGTGACCGAGGAGGCCGAGATCAGAAGGCAAAGGACTCGGAAGCGCGGCGCTACTCGAAGGACTCGTCGTTAACCCCATTTCTATCGGCTTCTTCAAGTAGCAGACGCATATGAAGTACATTTGTTGGAGCTGGATTCTGCTTGGCGGCTTACTCACAGAAGTTTGGGAATGACATAATCGACTTGCTTGGCGAACTGGGAAATGTCGCGTTCATAAACTTCGCGACTGATGATGGACTCGCGGTCGAGCGCTCGATCAATGGCAAGAATGCCGTCCAGATGGTCGATCTCATGCTGCAGCAGTTCGGAACCGGACTGTTCCAGCTGGCGCCATTCACGTGTCCTCCCATCCTCGTCCACATACTGCAGGGAAACGGATCGATGGCGCCTCAGCCGCACCATGAGCCACGGGAAGCTCATGCAGTCGTCCCACATCGTGAATGTCTCCTCACTTTTCCAGGTGATAAGCGGATTGACGATAACGAATGCGCGATCCAGATGAAGAGCGATAAACCGGAGCGGCACGCCAATCTGAGGGGCGGAAATCGCGCGTCCGAATCCATGACGTGCTCGGAATTCTTCAAGTGTGGTCTGAAGACGATGCTTGTCGGCAATATAGTCGGGCTCAGTAATGCTGGGTACCGGTTCGGATACGCGCCTAAGACGCGGATCACCGAGCAGGAGAACGTTGGATCCCGACATCACACTCCTCCAAGCGCCAAAAGAGAGTCGTGGCCCATCGCACGCTGGAGTACTGAGGGTGCGATGTTTGACCCTGTCAGCGCGAGCAACACAGTCTGTCCTTCGATTTCGTGGCGCTTCTGCCAAGCTGCAGCCAGAGCTGCTGCGCCGGATGGTTCTACCATGATGTGACATTCCTCGATCAGCGTACGTATGCCGGCCAATAACTCATCATCGCTTACAACGCTCACATCGTCTACAAGAGCCCAGACAGCGCGTAAAGCCAATTCGGCCGGCACGCGACAGACGAGCCCATCAGCGATCGTCGTGGTCGGACGTTCGACGGCCTGACGAGCACGAAAACTTTCCGCCATCGCGGGAGCACCCTCTGCTTGAACGGCGATGATCCGCGCAGAGGGGTGGATTGCCTTAATTGCCGCGGCACATCCAGAAACCAGCGAACCGCTCCCCATAGGAACAAAAGCGGTTTGTATTTTCGTAAGGCGTCGGGCGGCTTCAAGACCGACTGTGCCCGCTCCCTCCATGAGGTCCAGGCTTTCGCCATCGTCCACAAAAATGTGGCCTGGACGCGCGCCGTGGTTGCGAGCGCGATCCTTGGCTTCGTCGATGTCGCGTCCTCCTTCGTGGAGACTCGCTCCAAGAGCCTGAATCATGGCTTTCTTAACCGGATTGCATCCTTCAGGCAGGAAAATCTCGGCCGTCAAACCCAGTTGCGTAGCTGCCCATGCCACAGCTTGACCGTGGTTGCCTGTGGAAGAGGTCACGGCGACAGCCGGCTGCGCCTGCGACTGCGCCCGCATCAGAGCATGAAGAGCGCCTCGAATTTTGAATGAGGATACGGGCGAAACAGTTTCATTCTTGAGCCACACATCGGCCCTAAAGCTGCGGGAAAGAATCGTCGATCGAACCAAAGGCGTCTCCGGCTGATAAGGCCGAATGGCTTTCAGTGCGGCTTCAACACCGGCGAGTGTCGGTAACATGTTTTCCGTCGGCGCCAGAGTTTACCACGTGCGCTCGGCCGGCAGTTTTGCATAAACCGCCTCGACAGCCGTTTCAGGCGACGGGAAAGGACTGTCCAGAGCATACTGGAGGTCAGTTTCGATTTCGTCGCTGATGCGAGATTCGACTGCTGCACGCGATGTGTCGTCGAGTACATTTCCATCGCGCAACAGCCGTTCAAATCGATCGAGCGGATCGCGGCGCTGCCACTCTTCAATTTGATCTTTGGGCACGTACCAGGGAGCGTCTGCGTCTGAGTGCCCATGCATGCGCATGGTCTTCGCTTCGATGATCGATGGTCCAAGACCGGTTCGCGCGCGTTCTAACGAGTTACGAGTTTCGGCATAGACAGCAAGCACATCATTGCCGTCGACAATCCTTCCCGGAATGCCATAGCACCTGGATCGCAAAGCGAAATCGTCTATTGCGGCAGCGCGGGACGCCGGGGTGGAATATGCATAGCCATTGTTTTCGATGATCAGGACGAACGGAAGGTGCAGTACAGCCGCCAGGTTCATGCCTTCATGAAAGTCACCCGTACTGACCGCACCCTCGCCGAGGTACGTCAGCGCAACTGAATTCCGGCGCTGAATCCTGGCAGCGAGCGCCACTCCGGCCATCACGGGAACCATGGTGCCCAAAACACTAAGTGATGCAACGATGCCTTTCCTGAAGTCGCCAAAGTAGTGAATACGTTCTTTGCCGCCGGTCGGACTCGTGACCTTACCCATGTACTGTGTAAAGATGTCGCGCGGCCGGACCCCACGAACCAGCATGGTCCCAATATTTCGTGTAATGGGGCTCACGAAGTCGTCCGGCCCGAGTGCGTACGCGCTGCCTACAGAAATAGCCTCCTGACCGCGGCTCGTGAAAACGGTCGCACTAATGATCGCCTGCCGGTAGAGAGTCACGAGGCGGTCTTCAAGCGATCGATTCAGTTTGAGATAGTAGTAAAGCTTGAGAAGGTCTTCCGAGGTCAGCGCTTCGGGCACAGTCATTGCGGGACATCATACGCGAACTTGAATTCTCGAATGCTACTTCCCCGCCCTATTGTGCAAACCTGCGGAAGAAGCTATCCGGCTTCCACTGTGGGCGCTGAGGAGCGTTGGCAACGCGCAGAGCCAGCGTTTGCAGAATGACGTTGAAACGCGCTGCGCCATTCAAATCCACAGGTTGTTTGGCGTCGTCAGCGGGGCCGTGGTAGCGATCGTTGTACCAGTCCTTGAAGGTCTTCTCTTCAGGCGAACCGGGCAGCCAGCCGAACTTGAACGCCAGCGACGGTACGCCCTTGCGGATGAAGCTGTACTGATCGCTGCGGATGAAGCGGTTGTTCTCAGGCATCTTATCCGCCTGCACTTCCACGTTCGAAGCCTGGCACACGGCGCGGATGTCGTCCCCAAGTGACGACTCGTCCAGCCCCTGCACTTCCAGGTATTTCAGCGGGAAGAGCGGCAGGAACATGTCCATATTGAAATCGGCCACGATGGCCCGCGCGTCCACGGTGGGATGCTCGGCAAAGTACCTGGAGCCGAGCAGCCCTTTTTCCTCCGCCGTGACGGCGAGAAAGAGCAGCGAGCGTTTCGGCTTCATCCCGGATTCGTTGAGCATCCGCGCAATCTCGATGAGTGAAGCAATCCCCGACGCGTCGTCCATGGCTCCGTTATAGATTCGATCGCCTTTCACTTCCGCGCCGATGCCCACATGATCGAGGTGTGCGCTGACGACCACGTATTCCTTCGCCAGCACGGGATCGGTGCCCGGCAGCACACCGCCCACGTTCTCCGAGCGAACCTGGGAAAGTTTCTTACCGATGTGTCCGCGGAAGCGCACAGCCAGGGCGAAATGCGGAAGGGGTTTATTGGCGTTCGCCGCATCTACAATCTCCTGGAACGTGTGCCCGCTTCCGGCGAAGAATTTCTGAGTGCGTTCCGGATTGATGACCATGCTGAAGGCGTACCCGGGATCGCGCGCTGCCCCGAGGCCCAGCTTCAGTTCCATGCGCGGCTCGAAGCGGGCCCCTGCGGTGCGCTCCCACGGTACCTCGACAGCTTTCGGATTTTGAATTGAGGCCACACCGATGGCTCCGGCCTTACGCAAGGCTTTGCGCCGTTCCTCGGCGGACTGGTAGTGCGCCTTGAGCGGTCCGGGCATGTCTGCGGGTCCGCCGGATATGTACACAGCAATCTTGCCGCTGAGATCCAGCCCCGCGAAGTCGTCGTAGTGGAGTTCGGGTACGGCGAGGCCGTAGCCGACAAAGACTGCCTCCGCATCCACAGTGTTCGCCGTGTCCTGGTTAACCGTGAGGAACGCGCTCTCGCCGAAAATCACCGGTTCCGCCATTCCGTCCCGCACGAGTTGCAGCGACGAATTCTCTTCATCGAGTTGTGCGGCGGCAAACTCCACAGGCTGCCGGTACCCCTTTACGCCCGCCGGCTTCAGGCCCGCCTTCGCAAATTGGTCTGCGACGTAGTCGACCGCTTTCTTGAATCCCCCGCTGCCGGTATCACGGCCTTCCAGCCTGTCGTCCGCCAAAAACTGCACATGCGCCCACCAGCGCTTTCCTCGCGCTTCCCAATCTGCGCCGTTCTGCGCGCTCGCCACGACACACACCAATACTGCGTAGATAATCGGTACCATGAATCTGTTCATTCATTTCTCCACGACAAGTAGTCAGAAGATCGCGAGCGGATTCAGCGGCGATCCCATTCCTTTTTCGATCCGCAGCGGCGAGGCCACAAAGAGGAATTCGTAGCGATTCAGGCGCTTCGCTTCCTCGGCGACTCTCTCGAAATCGAGATTGTCGAAAATGCTGACGCCCATTGCGACGAGCGCCAATTGATGCAGGCCCAGACCGACAGCCTGAGGCAGCGGTGATGGCGACACATCGTTCGGCCCGTCGCTTCCAATGAAAGACACACCTCGCTCCTTCAGGAAATAGGCGACATCGGGATGATAACCCGCAAAACCGGTGGCGTTCGGCCACGGGCCCAGCGCGCCACGTCGCTTCCAGCGGCCGGTATATAAGAGGATGACGTCACCTGGAGAAACTTTAACGCGTTCGAGCTTCTCCAACGCCTCGAGATCTTCGCGGTGGATAGCGGTTCCCGGTTCGAGCCAGCCTTGTGCCGTCGCCTTGCCCGGCAGGCGCGTCGCATCGAAGAGAATGCCGCGCGTCACTACACCATCCTTCAAGGCGTGAATGCTCCCTCGCGGGCAACCGCCGGCTGCTTTGATCTCGTCAGCGGAAACTCCGTTGTAGCCTTTACCGTCGGACATGATGTGACAGTCCACCGCATCGAGGTGACTGTGACTCACGCCGTGATACGTGCCCGTGTATTGATAGCGGTCGAGAGCGACCGAAGGACTTACGTTCAAGACAGTACGTTCCAGTATCGTCGGCGAATCCACAGCGCTTTCCTGAATCACATCATGAGCGAGTGAGACCGTAACTCCGTCCTTCGCGAGCGCCAGCGCCTGCTTGCGTTTGGCGGGCGTTATCAGGTTTGCAGCACCAAGCTCGTCCTTATCTCCCCAGCGTCCCCAATTCGACAGCTCCTTCATTGCCCGGCGGAAATCGGCTTCAGTCGCAATCGTTGGGCGAGTCCCGTTTTGTGGCTGTGCGTACAGCATACTGACAAATCCAATCATAAGCAGGAAACGTTTCATGGTTCCTCCCGGAGCATTTATAATCGCCCACAATTCGGAGATCAAAATGAAAACATTGAAGTCGATCGGACTGATCGTCATGACGTGTGTGTCGCTTCACGCGCAGTGGGTGAAAGTTCCGGCGGCCGCAATTCCCCACACCTCTGACGGCAAACCGAACCTTTCAGCGCCAGCGCCGCGAATGACCGATGGAAAACCGGACTTGTCCGGGGTCTGGGAACCCAACGGAAAATATGTGCAGAATCTCGCGGCCGACTTGAAAGCCGACGAAGTTCCATTTCAGCCTTGGGCGGCGGCTTTGTACGACGAACGTAAAACCGGTGCGCATTCGAAGGACGACCAGGCCGCACATTGCTTGCCCCAAGGTGTACCGAGGATCAACGCCGCCCCCGCGCCATGGAAGATCGTTCAGACGCCGCGATTCATCGTGATTATCTACGAGGCTTTCACTCTCTGGCGTCAGATCTTCCTCGATGGCCGTGAAATGGGCGCCGATGTCACGCCATCATGGCTCGGTTATTCCGTGGGCAAGTGGGAAGGCGACACGCTGGTAGTGGACACAAAGGGCTTCAATGGCAAAGCCTGGATCGACCAATTAGGAAAGCCGTCAACCGAGGCGTTGCGCGTCATTGAACGTTTCCGGCGAAAAGATGTTGGGCACATGGAGATTCAGATCACCATCGATGACCCGAAGGCGTATACCAGACCCTGGACGGTCACGGAAGAAGTGCGTTTGTTGCCAGATACCGAACTCATGGAATTCATCTGCAACGAAAACAACCGCGACCTGGAACATCTACCGGGTAATCGGTAGCGGCATATTCCCCTCCTCGTGAGGAGGGG
>DATFXZ010000656.1:0-3618 GCA_035315305.1 Terriglobia bacterium
ATTGGTCGTAGCGGGCAGTGTGATGCTCGCGGGGCTTTCGCCGAGATTAATCGTGCCGCTTTGTTTGGCGTAAGTCCCATGCTCCTGGTTCGTCTCGACCACGATGCGATATGTACCCAGTGGAACCGGCTTGTGTTGCTCATCCAGGCCATCCCAAACGAGTTCGTATTTTCCCGGTGGGCGTGTGGCACGCGATACCGACCGGATCCGATTCGCGTTTCGGCCCAGAAGGCCCCATGCGTTAGAAAGGTTTGCGTAATATTTCGATTTGTTACCCCAGAACGCGAGCATGCGAACCAGTTCGCCTGAAGAGTCCTCCACCCAGACCGCAACATACGGACGCTCTTTGGAACGGCCTCGAGTGAGCGGGAGAGTGACTGTAAGTTGGTATCCCGGCGGCCAATCGGTGGGTGTCGCCTTTTGAAGCGATATGGGTCGTTCCAGACTTGCGAAGCCGGCGGTCCGTTGCAAGACGCGACCCGGCGCCACTCGCAGCGCTTCGGCGCCGGGTGTCGATTCGACAAGGCGCAAGCCGTACTCCGCCCGGGTTAGACATAAAGTAGTGGCGAGGGCATTTGCGGTGACCATGTCAGGCGCCACCACGGTAGCAGCCTTAGCGGTTTTTAGCGGTTGTCCGGTTCGAGGATCGGACAGGTGCGCACCGCGAGCGTATGTACCACTCGTGGCAATCGCCGCATTGCGAAGATTGATTGTGGAGATCGGTTCGGCATTGTCATACCAGTTGTCAGGATCGGCAATCGCAATTTCGCAAGACCGCCCCCACACGGCGATGTCGCCGCCAATATTCAGTAGCAAAGCGTCGATTCCAGATGCGGTCCGGCGCACCGCCTTCGATGCCTGATCAATGATGTATGCTTTGCCCAACGCATCCACATTTCGCGGTGTGTTCGCGCCTTCAGGACGAATCGAAAAGAAACCATCCGTACGGCGCTCCCAGTAATCGTACGCGGCAAGAATTTCGTTAAGATCGTGAGAATGTCCGCTAACGTCGGAATCCTGTAAGAGGCTGATCTCGCTGTCCGGATCTCGTGTGTTGAGAATCGAAGTAAGGCGATCGACTTCTTCAAAGACTACGCGGCGGGCATGTTCAGCAACGCTCGAATGCTGCGTCCAGACCACGAGATCCATGGACGTGCCAATGACGTAATCATATTGGAAATGATGTTCCCCTGAAGGGAACGGCGAGTTGAATGCAGTGAATGGTAAAAGTGCAGGTAACTTCAGGAACGACCGCCGGCTCATGTGGCGCGCAAACGTGTTCATGAGATTCCCTCACAAAGTGTCCGTAGTAACGTGCACGTGGGCCTCCACGACCAACTCGGAATTCCCATGGAATTTTTCCGAAGTTTACCGGGTTGAGTGGCCCACGCTTGAATTCCATGCTCAGGACGAGGGTATAGAAGCTGTAGATGCAACGCGTCTTTTTCTCGGCAATTATTTGCGTACTCTTCACAATGCCCGTGCGGGCACAGGATTTTCTGAATCACATCACCGCCGAGGCAGGCGCGGGCTTCACTTTCCCGCTTGGCAGGATCGCGCCTCGTACACAAAACGGCTTCAATTTTGTTGCGGCTGCAGGCCCGCGATTCAATCGTCGCTTTAGCGTCACCCTCGATTTCAGCCTCCACTATATGGACCTCAAACATTTTCTTGAGAACCCAAACAGCGATGTCAGCGTCTCACAAGGCTCCATGCTGCGGATATGGAGCCTGACAGCTAACCCTGTTTACGAATTTATTAAGCAAGAAAAGTTCACTTCGTATGCGACGGGAGGGTATGGGCTTTACAACCGCAAGCTGTTACTGGCGGCGCCTGGTGTGATTCCCGTTACCATCTGCGATGAATTCTGGAACGTTTGCGTTAACACATCGGGTGAAATAATCACCGGTGATTTCAACACATACAAGGGCGGGTATAACGTCGGCGGTGGAGTCACATTCACGCCACACATCAAATTCTTCGTCGAGACTCGTTACCACCACATGTTCACATCAAACGGTGCAACGACAGTTATTCCTCTGACCTTTGGAATTCGTTGGTGAGATGTTCCGCTGAGCGGCGGTCTATGACCGCCGCTATAGTGGGAAATATTCGCTTCGCGGGTTCGTCACGCGCATCACGGAATCATGCCGCACTCAAACATTTTGTTGGCAATCGGAGCCGCTACTTTGTTGATGAATGCCGTCCGCATCTGTGGATCGCTGTGCATTAGCTTTAAGGCTTCCTGCTCTTGCGCTGATTTGGGTTGGCTCTTCTGTTTCAACAACTGATCGCATGAGGACTGCTGATATCTCTGGATGACTTTGTTGGCTATCGCGTCCATCACCGGGTGTTGAGCGCGCGCGACGGTCCAGTAAAGCACCAGAAGGAGCAGGGCGAACAGGCAAGAGTATTTGATCAAGTGTTTCCTCCCTCGCATTTTGTCTTCGTCACGCAAAAGCATTGCCGGCTCCAAAATTCAATTACACGCAGTTTTATTTGGAGCGGCCCGTAATAATCCGCAGGATCAAATTCGCTGGCGATGTGTCCCTGCACAGAACCTGCTGAAGCAAGATAAGACGATGTCGATGGATTCGTTGAAGTGTGGCAAGAGAACTCTCCCGGCGGGGAAGAGCGAGACCAAGATTCGCGCTTTCCGAACCACTAACGTCTGGTTGGCAGATGGCGGTCTGAATTAGGTGCCGAGTATCCGTCTCGCCGAGATGTGCCCACGGTTTTGCGGCTTAACGTCCGTCGACAATGCGTTTCAATTCTGTATACGCGCTACGATAGTCCATTTCCGCCTGAAACATCTCGGCCTCTGCCCTGGCTCGTGCCGATGTGTTATCAAGCGAAGCCTCCTGATAACTGGCGGCTAACTGCCGCGTCAGGTCGCGGATCTTCCTAGTGCGTTCCAAGTCCATGAAGGCCTTGTGAACGCCCGCAGCAACCTTTGCCTCGACCAAGCCCACGTTGGCCTCGGCCATTGAGACCTGCGTATTGCGTTCACTAATCGTTTTCTCACGCTTTCCGAAGTCAAAAATGGTGTATGTGGCTGTGAAGCCGATGTACGAGAAGTCCTGGGGCAGAAAGGGTAGTACTGGTTGTGGTTGGTTGATATAGCCGCCGATGACGGTAACAGCAGGAACATATTCCAGCTTGGCTAACTTCGACGCAGCCTTCGCCTTGGCCACTGTTTGTTTGGCTTCGACAACCTCAGGGCTGTTGGCCACGGCCTGCTGTGTGGCCTGCGGCAGGGAGACCGTTTCAATCGCGGGTTCGGGTGGAACCAGGGCGAGTCTCGTGTCAGCGGCGAAGCCGATCAACGCATTTAAGGAATGTGTCAGCTCGGTCACTACATTATTTGCCGTTGTCAGTTCTTTGCTTGCTTCGAGGAGTGCGGTCTTGCGCTCCATCATGTTTCCTACGGGCAAAGAGATCGTGCTTGCCAGTTGAGATCCGCTCTCCAGCATTTTGACTTTCGCCTGGGCAACAGTTTGTTGTCGTTGAGCAATCAACAAAGCGAAGTAGTCATGCTCGACGTTCATCGCAATTTGGGACGTTATTCCAGCCGCCTTGGCTTTTGCGATTTCCTCGTCGGCCCTCGCGACGTTGACA
>DATFXZ010000657.1:0-2376 GCA_035315305.1 Terriglobia bacterium
CGGCCACATGGATCTGGAGATTACCTTCAACGACCCGAAGTATTACACCCGCCCCTTTTCCATCAAAACCGGATTGACGCTTTTACCCGACACCGATCTTTTTGAATACGTCTGTGCCGAGAACGAGAAGGATCGCGTTCATTTGGGAAAATGAAGCTCCTTACGGACGCAGCGTAAGTTTCTGCACTCGCATATTCGCGATTTCACCGATGAGCAAATTGTTCTCGCTGCGGCAGTCAATCGCGTTAACCGTGCCGAACTCTTTGGGCAGCTTTCCTGCTTTACCAAACTTGCCGACAATGGTTCCGTCCAATTTCATCTTGTAGATCTCACCAGCCACGTCGAAGTCTTCCGGTGGATTGGAGTTGGAGCTATAGAGGAATTGGTTCGGTCCCGGCGTGATACAGAGGGCTGTCGGCGTTCCAACGTTGGTGTACTGCGTTTTGAAAGTTCCATTGTTGTCGAAGACCTGGATCCGCTTATTTGTACTGTCGGCCACGTATACATTGCCTTGAGCATCTACAGCAATCGCGCGGACGGTGCCGAACTGTCCGGGCCCATTTCCGCTGGAACCCCACGATTTGACGAAGACACCCTTACTGTTGAATTTGGCGACTCGGGCATTGCCCACACCGTCAGCTACGAAAATGTTACCGGCAGAATCCCACGCGACATCAGTCGGCCGGTTAAAGACGTCGCTCTGAGCGCCTGCTCCAGGAAGGCCTCCGCCGCGGGCGCCACCGCCCTCGCCGCCACGCGCACCTGCGCCCGCGTCGCCACGAGGAGCCGGAACAGGAATGGCTTCTGGTTTCCTGCCCAACAGCAGTTGAGGATGTCCTGCAGGATCGAGCTTTTCAACGAAGTTCGTCATCTGATCGACAATCCAGATGTTGTCCTGTGGATCGATACGGACCTGCTGCGCGAAGACGAACCCATAACTATTTGCTCCAATCTCGCGAACGAATTTACCGGTTTTATCGAACTGAAACAGCCGCGAGCCCCCGTGCGCGAACGGGCGGGCGGTTCCAAGTGAAACGGTCGGATGGCCAGTTCGTGTGTAAACGAAAATATCGCCTTTCGAATTTGCCGCGACGCCGCCGATTTCACCCAGATAGATGTCATCAGGTAGTGACAGCGGGTTTGCGACAGAATCGAATGGTATGTCGGGTACAGCATTCTGACCTGCGGCGGGAAATGCAGCCAGAAGCATCGTGGCAAGCAGTGATGATAGTAAGCGTCTCATAAAATTCTCCTATCGTGAGCTGGATGTCTTCGTAGCGGCTGGTTGTCCCAGGATCAGTTTCTGCACGCGCCAGGATTCGATTTCGCCTACGAGAATCTCGTTCGGATTTCGGCAGTCCATCATGTGCACGACCTGGAACCCACCGAATTCCTTGCTCGCACGACCGAACCTGCCGATGACCGTGCCGTCCAGTTCCATCTTGTAGATCTCGCCCGTGTTCTCCCAGGAACCCGGAGGATTGCCGTTAGGATTCGAGTTGGAGGCGAAGACATATTGATGCGGGCCCTGCGAGACGCAAACGGTCCAACCCACACCAAGGTTGTCGTAGATCTTCTTCGGCTTGAGATCGTTGTCTAGAACCTGATAGCGGATGTTGGTACGATCGGCGACCCAGACATTACCCTGCCCGTCGACTTGAAGCCCGTGCGGCAAGTTGAATTGAGCGGGCTCCTTACCAGCCTTTTCGCTTCCCGCCTGCGCCACGAACCTTCCGTTCTTGTCGAACTTAACAACGCGGTTGTTGCAGTATCCGTCGGACACGAAGATATTCCCTTGCGGATCCCAACCGACATCCGTCGGCCGGCAGAAAATGTATTTTTGCGCCGGCGCGTTCGGACCAGCGGGCGAAGCAACGGCGCCTAAAACTGCAGGCGGCCTTCGCCCCAGCACCATAAGGAATTTGCCCTCGGGACTGAACTTGGTGACTGTGTTCGTACCTTCGTCGACCGTCCATATATTGTCTTGGACATCGACGCGGACAGAGTGCGCGAATTCGAAGCCGTAATAGCCTTTGCCGATTTCCTTGACGAAGTTGCCGTTTTTGTCGAATTCCCACAGCCTTGTATTGTTGCTGCGGAAAAAGACGAAGATATGGCCCTTGGAATTTGTGGCAATGCCGACTGATTCGCCGAGAGTTTCGCCGGCGGGTACCTTCAGTAAGTTCGGCACTGATGTATAGGGGATTTCCGGTACATTCTGTATGGTTGCCTTTTGCTGACCGAATAGCGGAGCGGCGCACCATACCAAAACAACCGCCGATACGATCGCTAGACAGCGCTTCATTGAGACCTCCCGAGAACGTTGAACGTAACGTTTGTTTGTGCTGGAGAGTATAGCAACAACCTGTTCGTCTA
>DATFXZ010000658.1:0-5510 GCA_035315305.1 Terriglobia bacterium
GTTGACGGGAACAAAGTATATGCGTTCGGACACCCAAATCTGACGGTGGGTCGGACGGATGTCCCCATGTCGGCAGGTTACGTGATTTCACTGCTGCCGAATCTGCAGAATTCATTCAAGCTTGCCGTGCCGATGGATGTCGTTGGGGCGTTCCAGCAGGATCGGTCGACTGGAATCGGAGGTACGTTGGGCGCCACTTCCAAAATGATTCCGGTGAACCTGACAATGCGCACGAGCCTGAATGCCGAGAACAAATACAAGTTTCAGGTCGCTGCGGATCGTTTTCTTACAGCTCCTCTCATGAATTTCATCGTGTTCAATGCCATCACGGCAAGCGAGCGCGCTTTAGGCGAGATGACGGTTTACGTGTCCGGTCAGGTCCACCTGAAGAACCAGGATCCCGTCAACATCGGCAATGTTTTTTCGAGCGACATGAACGGTCCCGCGATGGCTTCAATCGCCGCAGTGACTCCTATTCAATATCTGCTGATGGCCGGCTATGACGGAGTTGAGATAGACGACATCAATCTCGATATCACTTCAATGGATCGCAAGACGAACGCGCAGTTGGAGCGTATTTCCGTCAACAAGGCCGAAGTGGCTCCGGGCGACACGGTAATGCTGACCGCATATCTTCGCACGACGAGTGGCGACACCGTTATCGAACAGCACCCTGTGCAGATTCCTGCCGGCCTGCCGGCGGGACAGGTTCAACTGCTGGTGGGGGACGGCACCACCGTGACCAATATCGACATTCGCCGTGGTCCTTCAGGTGTTCCAGCCGGTGTTAAACAGGTCGTCAGCGAACTGAACAAGCTGCGAAAGAATGACCGGCTCTATATTAAGGTTGTCAGCTCTGAGCCAGGTGTCGTCATTGGAGGTGAAGAACTTCCTTCATTGCCGCCATCGATGGCCGCTCTCATAAACTCGGACCGATCTTCGAGCCGAAGCGTGTCCGGTCTTCCGAAGTCCACAGTACAAGAATACGAACTTCCGCAGTCGAAATACGTGATTCAGGGGCAGAGGACGTTAAATCTTACGATAAAGCCGATTGGTTGAGGGACGTGGGGGCTGCCCCCATGTCCCCGGCGACAATTTTTGAATATGAAAAAAATCATTTGGGTCCTGCCTCTGGTAGCAGCTATTCCGCTGCTCGCGGTTACTCCTCAATTTTGGGAAGTCCGAACCTACGATGAATTCCGAAAAGGCAAGCTGACGAACCTGTCTTTGACGAGCGATGACGAACTGATACTCGCTCCTCGCTTCGACATGGTCTTCAACACCGAGCAGACGCTGGTCTGGTCCGCAGTCGCGGATTCGAAGGGCAACGTTTATCTGGGCACCGGTCACGATGGGAAAGTGTTCAAAGTGGATGCTGGTGGAAAGGGCGCGTTAGTCGTCGATCTAGCCGAGCTTGATGTCCTCGCCCTAGCCGTCGATCGCAATGACGTGCTCTACGCTGCTACATCGCCCGACGGCAAGGTCTACAAGATCGAAAATGGCGCAGCGAAGGAGTTCTTCGATCCGAAGGCAAAATACATCTGGTCGCTCGTTTTCGACAAGCAAGGCCGATTACTCGTGGGCACAGGAGACAAAGGCATCATCTATCGCGTGACACCGGACGGGAAAGGCAACCCATTCTACGACACCGACGAAACACACATTATTTCGATGGCCGTCGATAAAGACGGAAATCTGATCGCCGGCGGCGACCCAAAGGGTTACATCTATCGCATTTCTCCTGAAGGAAAAGCATTCGTACTCTACGATTCCGGAATGCGTGAGATTCACGCAATTGCTGTTGCGCCGAACGGCACGATTTACGCCTCGGCGATGGCGGGCGAGCCAAACGTTCCATCCGCGTCATCACCGGTATCGGCAACGAATTCAGGAACTTCACAGCCGACGATAACCGTTACGGTCAATGAAGCCGAGCCGCCGCAAGACATTCAAGTGATCGAACCGCTCGAACCCGTTTCATCGGATACGCCGCGATCGCAGACTCGAAAAGGCGGGAGCGACGCGAACTCACAGAGTACTGTGCTCGAGATTTTGCCGGACGGCGTCGTTAATACGATATGGCGATCTCGGGACGAAATGGTGTTTTCGGTTTTGCCCCGCGATGGAAAGCTCTTATTCTCCACGGGCACCAAGGGCCGCATTTATTCGTTGGAAGGTCCGAAAAGCACCACACTTCTACTGGAATCTACCGAAGAGCAGACGACGCGTCTGCTCGATGTCGGTAACCGCATTTACGCTACTTCCTCGAATGTTGGAAAGCTTTTCCGCATCGGCGATGCCTTGGCGACATCGGGAACCTATGAATCGACCGTAAAGGATACGGATTCTGTTTCGTCATGGGGCAAGGTTTCCTGGAAATCCGGCACGGGCGACAGTATCGAGGTGTCAACGCGTACGGGCAATACCGGAGCGCCGGATAAGACGTGGTCCGACTGGCAGTTGGCCGATGCGAGCGGCGCCGTTTCCAGTCCGAAGGCGCGGTTTATTCAATGGAAAGCCGTGTTGAATTCAAACGGCACTCGATCGCCCCGGCTCAGTTCCGTGAAGATTCCGTATCTTCAGCAGAATTTCCGGCCCGAAATTACGAATATTGACGTGCTGCCTTCAGGCGTATTGCTCCAGAAAACACCAATCAATACCGGAAACAATTTCAATCCCAACGATCCAGCCACTATCCGGGCGAACGCTCGCGCCGGGCAGCCAAAAGTCCAACCGCTTCCACCGCGTCGCGTGCCCCAAAGGGGATCGCAGTCATTTCAGTGGAACGCGACGGATAAAAATCAGGATACCCTGGTCTATGACATTTACTACCGCGCCGACAACGAACGCACCTGGAAGGTTTTGAAGCGCGATCTCGACGACAATTTCTACACCATCAGTTCAGATACCTTGCCGGATGGAACATACGTCGTTCGCATCGTCGCCAGCGATCAGCCATCGAATCCGCCGGATCTAACGTTGCGAGGCGAAATGGAGAGCCGGCCCTTCATTATCGACAACACGCCGCCCGTGGTCACTATGACGCTCGATCGCCTCGAGAACAAGCGCGCGCGGGTTGCTATCGAGGCGGCCGACCAGACGTCTACACTCACTCAGGCGGAGGTCGCCATAGATACGGGAGATTGGCGGCCTGTTTTTCCGAAAGACGGCATCATCGATTCGAAGTCCGAGTCCTTTAGCTATCTGTCCGGCGAACTCACATCCGGCGAACACGTCATCGCGTTCCGCGTGTATGACCAAAACGACAACGCTGGAATGGGCAAACTGGTGGTCAGGATTCCTTAAGAGGCACACCCCAATGATCAGAATGTTAAGAATGTCAAGAATGGCAGCGTTCTTCAGCCTGCCGTTGTGTTTTTCATCATTGTCGACGCCGTTGCTTGCGCAATCGCGCAACCGGCAAGCGGTGGTTCAAGATGACCAATCAGATCGTCCGAAGATCGACGTAGAGTCGTACTCCATCAATATCACTCTAATGCCTGAAGAACATCGTCTGTCCGGCAAAGCCGATATCCGCTTCAAGCAGCTTGACCGGCAGAACTATGCGGTATTCGAGCTCGATCGGCGATTACGGGTCGAGAAAGCAACAATCAACGGCACTGAGACGCGTTTTCGGCAGTTCGATGTTGATTCGACTGTGGAAATCGATCTTAGTGGTCAACAGTTCACCACCAACCCTGTCCTGCACATCGAGTACTCCGGCATCCTGAATCCGGAAGAAGACCGGCATGACCCGATATTGGCCAAAATCTCCGATGAAAGCGCCTTCTTGTTGTACGCCGGAAGGTGGTTTCCGACAAACGGGCTTTATCGGGACAAGGCCGACATGCGGCTAACCGTTACAGCACCTGCAGGTTGGACATTGGTGACGGACCTGGCGAAATCCGGTGATGGTTACGCCAGCACAGAGCCGTCGTATTGGGGAACTCTCGCAGCAGGCAAATACAATACGTCGAACGTGAAATCGGAAAAAGCCGATATCTCGATTAATACAATCAAAGCCGCCGCTGACGCGGTGGCGCCTATGGCGGAAGCCGTCGGCAAAATGGTTGATTTCTACACTGCGAGATTCGGACCGCCACCCTCACCCAACTTCCGCATTGTCGAGGTTGAAGGAGCGAACTGGCCTTCGCAGTGGTCCGTGGGAATGCTGCTCCTGCCATCCACCGGCATTCGCAAGGATTTTGATCCCGATGCAATGGCATACAGCGTTGCACATCAGTGGTTCCCCTTAAAGTTTGCGGTAAAGGATCCAAGCTCGGACGGGTGGATGGTCGACGGGATGTCGCAATTCGCGAGTCTTATGTACTTCGAGAAATCCCTGGCCCCGGCGGAAGCGCAACCGCACATCCATGCGGCGTTGGTCAGAGCGCTGGGATATGAAGGAAACACCACGGTTCGGCAAGCGGGTGGTCTCGATAAAGATGCGCCCGAGTATCATTCCTTGGTTCGGTACAGAGGCGCTTACGTAATTCGTATGCTGCAGTGGGTGATCGGTGAAGAAAACTTCGAGAAACTTGTCGCCAGGTATGTGCAGCAATTTCAAAACACGCCCGCTTCAACTGAAGCCTTCGAAAAGCTTGCCAATGAAGTTGCGGGCGGCGATCTGAACTACTTTTTCGATCAGTGGTTAAATGGTTCGGGCGTCCCCGAGTTCAAAGTCGATTACACCATCTGGCGTCAGAAAAATGGGTATCGCGTCGACGGGACGGTTAAGCAGGATCTCGATCTGTTCAAGATGCCGGTCGAATTTCAAGTCCAAACCGATGGTGAACCGGAATACGCCCGCGTAGAAGTCGTCGGTCCGTCCAGTGATCTGGACGTGAAGACGGAGCGGAAGCCAAAGACAGTTCTCATCGATCCCAGAGAGAGGATACTTCGCATGTCGAGCGACCTTCGCGTCGCGGTGCTCATCGCTCGCGGCGAAGAATATGCTAACGACGGCCAACATAATTCGGCGATCGACGAATTTCAGAAGGCGATCGACATCGATGCACATAACTCTCTCGCGTATTTCCGTATGGGCGAAGCCTTATTCGAGTTAGGCAATCTTCAGGCGGCTGCGGGCATGTTCCAGGAAGCGCTGAATGGGGATCTGAAGCCGAAATGGGTCGAGGTTTGGGCTTACATCAACCGCGGCAAGATCTTCGATATTCGAGGTCAACGTGACCGGGCCGTAACGGAATATCAAAAGGCAGTCAACAGCGGTGATGATGCCTACGGCGCACAGGCCGAAGCAGAGAAGTTGAGCAAGGAACCGTTCAGGCGGGGCACTAAGACCACCATCGGCTAAATAACCACAGAGACACGGAGAAGGCCGCCATTTTGAGAAGTTCAATGGCGGCCTTCTCCGTGTCTCTGTGGTTATTCGTCCAGCTGGTAATTTGGTGCTTCCTTCGTGATGAACACGTCATGCACGTGGCTCTCACGAAGCGAGGCGTCGGTGATCTTGATGAACCGGGTTTTCTGCTGCAATTCCTCGATCGTGC
>DATFXZ010000659.1:0-2313 GCA_035315305.1 Terriglobia bacterium
CTCGCTGCAGTTACAACGGACTCAACATTGTCTTCATATTGTTTACGAAGCTCGCGGAAGAATGGATCCACCTTGCGCGCCAAAACAATGAGAGGATCTGTGGACGCATTCACTGCGGCCTCGCCTCCCTCGACGAGACTCTTGCGCACAGCCGGATCCGCCAGTTTGGTTCCCCGAATGACTTCGGATGCAACCTCGGCCGGCGTTTTGCCATTGAGGACTGTTTTCACCCAAGGATCGTTCGGCCCCAGTTCATCGAGTGAGTATTGCAGCGAGAAAGCGAGCATCGCTTCTTCAAACTCGGGATAGATGGGAGCAGGTGAGAAAAGATAGAACTTCAATTCTTCGAGCTGCGAATCATGATAACCGTTGAGGCGCTGTGCATCGGGTTTCTTGATTTCCGCTACGTAGACGACGATCTGCCGCGCAAGTGATGCTAAGTTGGAGCCCGAACTGATCGTTCTAAACTGCTGGAGCTTGAATATTTCCGATTGCTTCTTTGTTGCGGCCGCAATGGCATCCCATGCATCACCGTACTGGCTGCGCCATTCCGCATTTGCTGTTACCTTGCCGCGCAGGTCCGATTCTTCCTTCGCTTTCTTGTCGAACAGCGCCTTATCCATGCCGTTGAATTCGCCGGTAACAGCCTTGAGGCTGTTCTCAAATCCGAAAATTTCTTCTGCCGCTTGCCGCGCTTGCTCCGGCCCACGCTTGGCATAGGCGCGAAGCGCTTCGAGCTGCCGCTTGTATCGTGCGATTCGGGTCGGGTAAATAAGATCGCGATCGAGCATCAACTGCGCCATCGTGAGGCCGCGCTCCGTTGAGCCTGGATGCCCGGAAACGAAAACGAGATCACCGTCGATCGCGCCTTTGCTGTTCCACTTCAAGTAGTCCTTGCTCTGAACCGGCTGTCCGTTTTCGTAGACGCGCATAATGGCGAAATCGAGGTCGTAGCGCGGAAAGGTGAAATTGTCAGGATCGCCGCCGAAGAACGCCATCTGTTGCTCCGGAGCAAACACGAGCCGCACATCCGTATATTTTTTGTAGCGATACAGCCAGTACTCGCCGCCCTGATACAGCGAGACGACATCGGAGCGGAAGCCTGTTTTATCCAGGCTCTCCTTTTGAATTTTGGCTTGTTCTGCTTTGCGTGCGTCGAGCGCCTGTTTTTCGGTCATCCCGGGTTTCACTGCGCCTTGAACTCTGCTTGTCACGTTCTCCATCGAAACGAGAACATTCAATTCCAGATCGGGACACTTGAGTTCCTCGGCCTGTGTTTTCGCATGGAAGCCGTCTTTGACGTAATCCTTCTCGGCCGTGGACACCTTTTGAAGCTGTCCAAACGCCACGTGGTGATTCGTTATAACGAGTCCATTCGGACTGACGAACGAGCCCGATCCACCGTCGTTGAACCGAACGCTCGCCAGCCGGATGTGATCGAGCCACTGGGCGTTCGGTGTGAAGTTGTATTTCTCCTCGAGTTGCTTGACCGGCGGATTATCCAACGTCCACATTCCCTCATCTGCACGAGAGGGTTTTGTGGCAGTCAGCATCGCTATCAGAAGGACCAGTCCATAGATTCGAACTCTCATGGGTACCTCTCTCTTATAGGCCGCGGCCCGTATCCACATTCAAAAACTATGACTCGACTTGACGGAGTATGTCCAGGGGCTTGCGGTCGAGAACGCCATAGCTGGCAAGCCAGCCTGTTATAACGGTCAACGGGGCCGTGATCAGAGCGGCGGCAAGAACGGGGAACCACGAAAACTTGTACGCCGTGTCGAGCAATTGTCCGATCAGGATCCCTGAAGCGACGGCGGCAAGCGCACCCCCAACGAAACCCGCGGTTGAACCGATGACAACGAATTCCGTACAGAACATTCGGATCAGCATGCCGCGTGTGGCGCCCACTGTTTTCAGAATCGCGACCTCTCGCATGCGACGGTATCGCGTTCCCACCACACACGATGCAAGGACCACCAGCCCGCCGAAAATCGCGAAGGCCGAGACGAATCGCACGGCAAGACTGACTCGGTTCATGACGCCTTGAATGATCTCTAGAATATCGGCGGCATTGATGACGGTAACAGTCGGAAACTGTTGGAAGATGCGCGCCTGAATGGCTCCGATCCTCTCTGGTTTGACGCGCAACGCACCGTAATAGACAGCAGAAAAGTTATCAAGCGTACCAGGGGACAAGATGAATTGATTGTTGGCTCCCACGCGAAGCGCGTCCGTCCTGCGAATATTCGCGACGCGGGCGCGGACATTTCCAGCAAGCGCAGTCCATTCGATCACACTTCCGACTTTCAG
>DATFXZ010000660.1:0-8935 GCA_035315305.1 Terriglobia bacterium
AGGAACTCTTTCCACTCCTCCGGACGAATGGCAACAGCAGACATCAAACCCTCCCGTGACTAAGCCGCACGACGGTTCGACAGAATCAAGTGCTCCTCGAACCAATCTCGCGCAAGTGCGGCGACTTGCTCCAAAGCTCCAGGCTCCTCGAAAAGGTGCCCCGCATTTGGAATGATTTCCAGTCGATGTTCGGTTCTAAGTTCGGCGGACGCCTGGTAGTTCAGTTCAGTCACGACTTTATCGGCGCCGCCGACGATCAGCAGAGTTGGGGCTTGAACCCTCCTCAGCCACGGTCCCGCTAGATCCGGCCTGCCGCCCCTGGAAACAATCGCTTCGACAAATTGCGGCTCCCTTCCGCCAGCAACGAGAGCGGCGGCCGCTCCAGTGCTTGCGCCGAAATATCCAGGATGAAGTCCCTCAATAGCAGGTTGACCGCGCAGCCAGTGCGTAACCGTTATAAGGCGATCCGCAAGCAGATCAATGTCGAACCGGAGACGCGCAGTTTGGAAGTCGATGAGTTCTTCATCGGGTGTCAGCAGATCGATCAGGAGCGTTGCGATTCCCGCTTCATTCAGAAGATCGGCCACGTATTTATTCCTCGGACTGTGACGGCTACTGCCGCTGCCATGGGCGAAAACCACAATTGACGTGCTTTTTTCCGGGATACGGAGGTCGCCCTGAATTTCAGCGCGGCCGACAGGTATGTAAATCAAACGCGAATTAAGATTCATGTCAGACTCCTTTACGCTGCACGCCTGATAAGTTCGCGGACTTCCTCGTCAGTGGTCTGGCTAAAGCTTGCGTACGAACCGCCAACCGCAAAGAACGGCTCAGGCGTGAGCAGGCAAACCATTTCGTCCGCCATTTTTTGAAGCTCCGCGCATGTATCGGCGGGTGCAGTCGGCACAGCAACGATCAGTCGGGCGGGCCGTTGCTGTCGCAGCGCGGCAAGCGCAGCTTTCATCGTAGATCCGGTAGCAAGGCCATCATCGACGACGATCACGACACGGCCTTCAATGGCTAACGGGGGGCGATCGTCGCGGTACAGGTTTTCCCGCCGTTCCAATTCTTTCTTTTCATTCACTGTGACGGCGTCAATGGTGTCCGGGGATATGCCAAGGTCCTGGATGATTTGTTTGTGCAGGATTCGAGTACCGCCCATGGCGATCGCCCCCATACCCAATTCCTCGTGTCCCGGGACCCCTAGCTTTCGCACAATGAACACGTCGAGCGGGGCGTTCAGCTCCCGCGCAACCTCGAAAGCTACAGGAACGCCGCCACGAGGCAGCCCCAGAACAAGAACATCCGAACGGTTTCTATACGATGCGAGATTCCGGGCGAGTAAGCGGCCTGCATCGATCCGATCACGAAAATACACAACTGCCTCCGGAATAGGCTTTTCTAATTTTGGACGATTGCGAAACTTATCCGCGAGTGTATTTAACTTGAAACCTAAGTGGCACAAGAACCTTGCGTCATCTTAAAATCTAGCCGTGCGCTGCCTCCTATTATTCCTCACGGTGCTGCAAATTAGCCCCGAGCCAGTTGCCGCACCGGCCGTGCGTGGCGATCGATTTCAAATCTTTGTGCCGCAGGGCTGGAGAACCCTGAATGATGGCGGTTATGTGTTGCTGGAGCATTCATCAGGAGCTTCGTTGCTCGTTCAGAGAATCATTAAACCGACTAACCTGCCGGACTACGCACAACGTCAAGCTGAACGGATCATGCTGCCGCTTGGCTTTGCACGGCTGGGGGAACCGCAGTCGTTCAAGGACGGCAGGGACGAGTGGATTCAGTACGAAATCCGCGGCAATCGCTTGACTGCTCACCGGCGCATCCTGTATCGCGTACTTCGCCGGGACACCGGTTTTTTTGAGGTTGTCTACGAAGCTGCTGAAGATCAATTCGATTTGCTGTTGACCGAGGCGGAGGGAATTGGCTCCTCAGTTCAAGCTACCATTCAAGCACCGCCCGCCCGAAGAGCGCGACGCTAGTTCTTGCTGAAATATGGGTGGCTGAGGAGCGACGGTTTCTGCTGCGTGCCCGTGGGTCGCTTCAACTCGACTTCCTCCAAGAGCACCGAAGGTGCAACAATCGTGGTCGGAGTCGGGAGCTCATTGTTGCCGGCAAGGCGATTCGCGATGAATGCGTCATTTCCGACACCCTCGATCTGACGCAGCGACCGGATGGGTATTCCCTGAGCGAAGGCGCCGCGAATCAGCTCTTCTCGACCATCCGCAACATAGACTTTGTAGGTTAGAACAGGTGAACCTATCGGACTTCGACCGTCCCCAATTAGTCCTTTGATCACAATTCCGTACTCAAGATTTTCTTCCTGGCACATTTTCAGAAGTTGCTGCTTCAGATCTTCGTAGCTTTTTCCTTCAGTCGACTGGATGAACAGGTTTCCAATCTGTGCAGTTTCGCGTCCTGGAATACCGGAACGACCATGGCCGTTCGACTGCGGCATGTCTTTTCCGGGTCTTCGTGACATAAGGAATGTCTTCAATACCCCCTGCTCAATAAGCGACACGCGCCTCGCCGGGACGCCTTGATCATCGATCTGGTAATGACCGAGCAACTCCTGGTCGCCAATTCGCTGCGTGGTCGGGTCATCGAATACGGAAAGAAATCTCGGGAGCACCGGCCGGTTCAAGCGATCCATCAGTTCGCTTCGAGTTGTCTGGGCTTGCTGTTGATCAGAAAGCGGCAACCGCTGACCGGAGAGATTAGGCACAAGAACACGCGCAAACATCTCGGCTGATGCTTGACCTGTGAATAGCACCGGTCCCGAATAGTCGGAATCGAGCACTGGCGCCGAGCGCAGCGCCGTCAACTCCGTTGCCATGCGGCGAACTGCCTTTGCAATTTCGTGCGCAGGAGGAAGTTGGTCGATGCTGCCGGCGTTAAAAGGAATCCAATGCCGCAAACGCATGCCGTCGGGCGCTTCGGTCCCGGCGTCAATCTGAACAGAAACCAGCATCGAAGTCTGAAGTGTGCGAGTGCCTTCGCTGTTCACCAGGTACCGATGCGTAACTTGCGCTTCCAGGACAACACTCGATTCCTCGATTTCGGGAAAGTCTTTAAAAAGCGTCGACCATTCGCGGATCTGCTTTTCCCATCGGCCCTTGTCGATATCAAAGCCCCGCCGGACGGCAACAGAAGTTACAGCTTTCTCTTTGGAAAAGTCGGGAATCTGTTCGCCACGGGTTTTGTTCTGAATAAAGGCGCGCTTGCGAGCCAATTGATCGATGGCCTGCTTGTATGCTGCATCCGTGACGAGCCAGAGAGAGTGACGTATGACACCATAGTCGTCATCGATAGCAGTCTCAGCGGTCACGCCCGTGGGTGGTGGTCCTTGAAAGCCGGGTCCAGATACAAATTCGGAATTGTCGAAATCGTAATCGCCGATTCTCGCCTGCGCTTGTACATAGCGTGCCCGATTTATCTCGGAGCCTGTAAGTGCACCAAACGTTGCTGAGCCTCGATAACGTTCCTGATCCAGCACAATGTACTGGATGAAATAAGGTTTTTCGAGATCCTTGAACTGAAGCTCTGAAACTGAGCGCCCAAGCTCATCCACCATGGCGCGCATCACAGGATCGGAAGAAACCGATGACTCCTGGCTTCGAGAAACGAACGCCGAAGAGATCAGCAGACAAACAGCAAAGACAAATCTCAGAGATAGGGAGCGTGTCACCGCTGGCCCCCGTTCCGAACCATCGGCGGAGGGAGGATAGGTGGACGCTCGGACGACTTTATTTTCTTTTGCACCTCAATCTGAGTCGTCAAAATGGACGGCGACACTGCCGCAACCGGAACGTACCCCGACTCTGCTCCGCAAAAGCCATTGAATATTTCTGGCGTATCGCCGGCTGCGACGATCTTACTGAATGACGTTAACGGCGTGCCGATGAGATCAACTCCGCGAACGAGTTCGTCCGGGCGTCCGTCAACGTAAATTCGGTAAACCATGATTGGCGTTACTTGGAACGACTGCGGGCTCGACCGTCCGGTCAACGTAAAACCTCCCGAAATATCCTTGAATAAGAGCCCAAAAGTCTTGCCTTGCTTCTTCGCTTCGTCGATCAGCATGGCGCGAAGCTTTGCATCCGACACTGTATTCGTAGCCTGCACGATCAGATTGCCTTGTCGTCCAACAGTGCGATATCCAGGCGCCTTCCGTCCATGGCCATTGGATGTTTCGAAGCCGGAAATCGGGGAGCGCGACATCAGAAAATTCTTGAGAATTCCTTTATCGACGACTGTGACCTTTTGTGCCGCCACGCCGTCATCGTCAAACTTGTAGTAGCCGTTCAGATCGACTTCATTGATGCGTTCGGTAGTCGGATCATCGACGACTGAAATGAAGTCGGGCAGGATAGGCTGATTCACTTTTTTAGTGAACGTCTGGCCCTCAGTCTCGCTTTTCTGCCGATGGCCTTCGATACGATGTCCAAAGATCTCATGAAAGAACACGCCACTGGCGCGGCCGGACAATATGGCAGGGCCAGTGAACGGGTCGATGACAGGCGCAGCGCGGAGCGCTTTCAAATCCGCGACCATCGCTTCGATCGTCTGACGGATTTTTTCGTCCGACGGCAGGCGATCCATCGTATGGCTGTCGAATGCCTCGAAACGGTACAAGTCCATTCCATCATCTGCCTTCGTTCGCGCATAAATAGACAGGCGCCAGCTGGCGCGGCCGTGCTGGATGGAGGTTCCCTCGCTGTTTACCACGTAATCATTATTCGCGTTTGCCGAAATCGAGAGCGTTCCTTCATAGACTTCAGGGTATTTGTTGAAAGCCGCTGAAAACGCTTTTAGTTTCTTTTCCCAGTTCGCGACATTCATGTCCACGGACGCGAGCGCCAGAGTCGCGGTCTCGCTCTTTTGGCGGGACATATCCGCCGATGTATCCTCTTCGTCCACCTTGATGGTCCGATTGGCTTTCACTTGAATGAAGCGTTCTACGGCGGCTTTGTATTTTCGATCGGTCTCGAGCCAGATGACGCTTCGAAGCGCATCGACGTCGTTGTCGATCGGCATCAAAACGGGATAAGAAAAGGGCGAACTTGTGTTTGCGCCGCGTTGGCCGCGAAGCTGATGCGTATTGTCCAGATTGTAGTCGCCAACGCGAACGTCAATATCGAGAAGCCTCGAATGATCTTTTTGACTACTGCGCAAGGCGCCAAGTGACGTCTCAATCTCGATGCTTTCGTTCTCCCGAACCGAATAGCTAATGAAGTAGGGCGCCGGATCACCCTTCTGCTGGAGTAGGCCAAACACCCGCTTCATCTCTTGCTCGAGCGCTTGCCTCACTGGACTTGGAGTGGACTTTTGAGCGTATGCGGAATAGGTGAGAATTGAAACCGCGGCTAGCAATGCCACCATCGCCAAAACCCTTTTCATCGCTTCACCTTTCAAGGATCAAAGATGCCCCGCAATTCTACACTTCACTCAAAGCTTGACGACACGGAATATTGTTAAAGGTTGTAACGCTAAGCAGCTGTCAGCGAGCATCCACCGGGCTGACGAGTGGAATGATTCAAATGGATGTTCAAAAGGCTTCGTATCTTTCCGTTGAAGTCGACCTTGCACCGTTGAATGCGGGGACCGAAGAGCGCACTTGGGCGCACATCAAGAATCGTTCCCGTCAATCCTACGCAGTCCGAATGGACCAGACCTCGAATATAGACACGGTCACCGATTTTCATTTGTGTCATCGCTCACTCTTCCAGACAAATGTAAGGCAGGCATCGAAAATTATCCGCTTGTGCCCCCTTTGCAGGCAAAGGATTTTTCCTTTTCATCGAAAAATTCAGCGGCGGATTGCGCGGATCACGCGGAAATCGACGGGCAATCTTACAGCACTTTGAAGGCTCTCCCAATTATCAGCAGTTGATGTATAAGTGTAGCGGCGGTGCATGACCGCCGGGGATGTCCTTATGCGATTTTGCCGGTTTGGGGATAACCGACTTGGTCTAGTAGAAAATTCAACTGTGCGGGACGTGACTGCCGCACTTGATGTCTTGCCGAGTTATAGCTACCCGTTTCCTGCATACGACCTGTTTATTGCGAATCTCGACAGGATCTGTGACCGGGTGGGCACGATCGCAGACAGTTCGAGTTCCGTGCCCCTGAATACTGTGCACCTGCTCAGCCCGGTGGCTAATCCAACTAAAATCATTGGCGCGCCAGTCAATTATCAGAAGCATCTGGACGAAGTCCGTGGGGATGCGCAGCTTCACCATGATAATCAGGCGCATACCGCTGTGATTCAAAAAACCGGGCTGTTCCTTAAGGCGTGTAGCGCACTGGTAGGACCGAGCGAAGGTATCGCCTTGCGCAAATTGGATCGACGGAATGATCATGAGGTCGAACTCGCTGTCGTAATTGGAAAGCGAGCCAACAATGTTTCGCGGGCCGAGGCCTTGAAGTATGTAGCCGGCTATACGATTGGTTTGGATCTCACCATTCGCGGTCCGGAGGAGCGAAGCCTTCGAAAGTCCGCCGATACCTACGCCGTCTTAGGACCATGGCTCGTTACAGCCGATGAGATTTCAAACCCCGGCAACCTCAACCTCAAGATTTCCGTCAATGGGGAAGAGCGTCAAAATTCCAACACGAGGTACATGATTCTTGGTGTTCCCGAACTGATTGAGTTTGCAGCCGCGTTTTACACTCTTCACCCAGGGGATGTGATCATGACCGGAACGCCGGAAGGGGTCAGCCCAATTCAACCGGGGGACAATATTCTGGCGACGATCGAAAAAATCGGAACAATGGAAGTCAAGGTACGCACCGCGTAAATCTTGTACCCAGGGGGCGGTCTACATTGGACACCGCAAAGACCTTCCACATCAAACCCGAAACATCAGAAGAACGACAGGAGTTTTATAACCGCCTCGCCAGGAAGAACACGACTCCCTTATGGGAATCCCTCGCGAGACTATTTCCGATTGAGCCAAGGCCCGCGTGTGTGCCTGTACTCTGGAAATATAACGACGACATTCGTCCCTTATTGCTTGAAGCCGGACAGTTGATCACGGCCAAAGAAGCCACGCGCCGAGTTCTGGTGTTAGAGAATCCCGGAATCCGGGGGACTTCACAAATCACACAGAGCCTATACGCCGGAATCCAAATGATCCTGCCGGGAGAGATTGCACCGACGCATCGTCACAGTGCGTCCGCGATACGTTTCATTATTGAAGGCGACGGCGCATACACTGCGGTCGAGGGCGAGAGGACTACGATGCATCCGGGAGATTTCATCCTGACACCGTCGTGGACTTTTCACGATCATGGCAACCCGAGCGATGCACCTTGCATGTGGATGGATGGGCTCGATTTTCCTCTCGTGAACATGTTGGACACGGCCTTCGCCGAAACTTATCCGGAAGAATTGCAGCCGGTCACTAAAAACGAGGGTGACGCGCTGCTACGTTTTGGCGCGAACATGTTGCCGGTCGACTACAAGCCGCAGCGCCAATCGTCGCCTATCTTCAACTACCCATATTCGCGCACCCGTGAAGCGCTGGACGGGCTTTATCACAACGGCCCTTTACATCCCTGCCATGGCATCAAGATGCAGTATGTGGATCCGTCAACCGGCGGATATCCAATGGCCGCAATCGGTGCATACATGCAGCTTCTGCCAGCAGGATTCCGCGGCAACTCATACCGCGGAACGGATTCGACGATTTGTAGTGTTGTGGAAGGTCAGGGCCGGACGCGAATCGGCGACATCACCTTCGATTGGAAAGAACGCGACATCTTCGTAATTCCGTCCTGGTATCCCGCCTCTCATGAAGCACAGACAGAGTCTGTGCTCTTCAGTTTTTCCGACCGTCCAGCTCAAAAAGCACTCGGCTTGTGGCGGGAACAGGCGCCAATCGATAACAGCTAAAACTTTCCAGACAGTAGTGCACCGGCGTTGGGAACGTAGGTTTTCAGACCGAGTCGTTGAAGCATTTGGTGCGTTGTGCAGATGGATGCAGAGACAACAGGCAGGCCACACTGCTGCTCGACGATAGGGACGGCCGCCAGCGAAGGCATTTGTACACACGAGGAAAGAACGAGGGCGTCAATGTCTTTGAGCTTGAGATCCCTGTAGATCCGGACCAGCGTCATCGCTTCATGACGGCCTACCTCGAGGTTATCCGGGATCTCGAGAGAAATACTCTCAGTCACATTAATACCTTCCGCTTCGATGTAATCCACAACAAGTGTCGTGAGTGACTTCAAGTACGGAGCGATCAGTGAAACCTTTTTCGCGCGGAGAGCCTTCAGCCCGGCCACCAGGGCGCCTGCGCTGGTAACGACCGGAGTGGGATAACCTTCCTTTGTGGTGATCTCATGCAACCGCGCTTCAGATTCGCGGTGATATCCCTTACCCATACTCATGATTGCCACCAGGCATGCATAACCCAACACATCGACGCGCGCATCCACGAGTTCCATGGCACACCGTCCGGAGTCGGCATCCATGGCCGCAAGCTCTTCCTTGGTGACTTTACGCATCCGCATGCGGCTGGAATGGAATGTAAACCGTTCCGGTTCGACGGCCTCGCGGGCACGAAGCATCGCCGGGATCTCCGTTTCCATCGTCGTATTCGAACTGGGAACGATTTGGCCGATGCGAAAAGTTCGTTTTTCCATAGACAAAACAGGATTTTAACCCACAAAGGAACTGCTGCCGGATCTCCGAATCAATCTATTGACATAAGGCAGTATCGAGGATGTAATTTCCCACTCATATGCTCCGTTCGACCATGCTCGCAGTGCTGCTCCTGGTTTGCGTATTCGCGGCCAGCGCACCGGCGTTCGCGCAGGTCGACTTTACGGGAGAATGGGCGCCGCGATTTTACGAAGACCAGCCGGAGCGTGTTGCTGGTCCGGAGCTTGGCGACTATTTGGGCTTACCGATCACTGA
>DATFXZ010000661.1:0-4896 GCA_035315305.1 Terriglobia bacterium
CTTCTGCGTCGATCTCTCCAAGATCGCCCGTATGAAGCCAGCCGCCACCGGGGAGTGTCACACTTTCGCCTCGCACGAGGATCTCGCCATCAGCCGCGATCATCACATCTTGACCTTCCACCACTTTTCCAAGTGAACCGGTCCGCGCATTAAAGGGATGGTTGACCGCGACGACGGGACTGGCTTCCGTCAGGCCGTATCCTTGAATGACTGCGAATCCTCGCTGTTTCCAGAATTCCTCGAGCTGTGGATCGACGCGTGCACCTCCTACAACGAAAGCCCAAAAGTTCCATCCGAACCGCCGATGAATGCTCCGGTGTCGCCACATCCTCCAGAGAATTTCAAAAGGGAGGAAAAGCTTTGCTCTTTGCTTTTGCTCCTTCGAGAAATGACTCTTGAGGTTTTCGAGAATCCGAGGAACACATACGACGACAGAGACGCGATTTTCTCGCACCAACTGCACGATCCTGAGAGGATGAATCTCGTTTGTGAAGACCGCGGAGCCCTCGAGGAACAGTGGGATGAACAGTCCTTGCGATTGGCCGAACATGTGGCTGAGCGGTAGTAGGTCGAAAATCCGGATCGGCTGGAAGATTCGAGCCCATTTTTTGTATTTCGCAATTTCCTTCCTGAACGGGCGCAGATTCGAGCAGATGTTGCGGTGGCGGTGAATCACGCCCTTCGGCTCGCCTGTCGTGCCCGACGTATAAACGATTTCGACAACATCATCGGGAGAAACGTCGCTTGACGTAAAGGAAGGCACCGGCGACCACGCGGCAATCGCATCCAGCATGGCGTCGTCAATCACGATTTTCGGCTTCGATTCTGCGCGAATGCGCTCGACGAGATCCGTTGAGAACCGGACATCGACGGGAACAGCTTCGACACCACGGGCAATGCATGCCCAAAAGACCGCAATCCACTCCACGCGATTTTCTGCCCAGATCAATACACGATCGCCTTTGCGAATATTGCATTCGTCGAAATGGCGGACGACCGCGCCAATCTTTCCGTACAAATCGGTATACGTAGCAACCCACATGCGAAATCCATTACAGGTACGGACGGCTTCGCGCATGCCGAGTCGCTGGATTTCGGGGAGAAGTTCTACGAGAGTGTTCATGGGGCTCTGATTCGGACTCACTACCCTTTATATATAGGCGCCGTCTACAGTTTGGAGGTTTTCTATGAGCAAATTTTCTAAAACACCCCACGTGTGGGCGATTTTAGGGCTCATTTTTGTGATTGCTCTGACTGCGGATGCAGCGGACAGCCGCTCAAAATTGAAGCCCGGATGGAATTTGTTCTCACCGCAGCAGGACGTTGAGATGGGACGAGAAGTATCGAGACAGGCGGAGAGAGAACTGCCAATGCTCAACGACCGCCGGGCCAATGCATACATCGACACGCTGGGAAAACGCCTCGCCGCACATGCTCCTGGTGAAAAATATCCTTATCAATTCAGAATTGTGAACGACAGTGCGATTAACGCGTTCGCATTACCGGGCGGTTTCGTGTACGTCAACCGCGGAGCACTCGAGGCCGCAGACACTGAAGCACAGATTGCCGGAGTGATTGCCCACGAAATCGGCCATGTTGCGCTGCGGCACGGCACACACCAGGCATCTACTGCTTATCTCGCTCAAGCGCCTTTGGCAATTCTCGGCGGTGTCCTTGGAAGCAACTCTGTCGGCGGCGTATTGACTCAACTCGGCGTTTCATTCGCCACGAGCTCGCTTCTGTTGAAGTATTCTCGGGACGCTGAAAGCCAGGCAGACCTGATGGGCACTCAAATACTTCATGACTCCGGTTACGACCCCAGGGCAATGGTTGAGTTTTTCGAAAAGATTCAGGCCCAGAGCAAAGGGCGCGCGATTCAGTTTTTAAGCGACCATCCGAATCCGGAAAACCGCATAGGCAATGTCCAGCGTGAGATTCAGAGGCTTGGCGGGATGCCTACGAACGCTCGCGCGGACTCACCCGAGTTCCATACTGTCAAAAGCAGCATCGCATCGTTACCGGCGGCTCGAAAGTCTGCAAGTGCGGGCTCCCGTCCAACCGACAGTCGCAATGGCCGACCGGCCGCGCCGTCGGGTCGCATGACGACGTCCAACTTCCAGGATATTCAGTTCCGATATCCGGATAACTGGCGCCAGTATGGACAGGGCAGTGTGATGACGATCACGCCGGATGGCGGCATCATTAATGACGCGCTAGCGTACGGCATGATGATGTCGATTTTCGAATCCGATTATCACGGCCAAGGCCGCATTTCGCTCGAAGAAGCAACAGACCAGTTACTGAACGATCTGCAGCGATCGAATCCAGGCATGCGCATTACTCGCAGTCACACGCCGGACCGTGTGGGCGGCCGGGCAGGCTACTTGACTGAGGCTTCCAATCAGTCACCCGCTGGAGGACGTGAAATAGACTGGGTGTACACGACTCTCTCGCCCGATGGTCAGCTCTACTACTTCGTAGGTGTCGCACCACAGAACGAGTTCAATCGATACAGCAATGTTTTCGAGGACGTCATCGACAGCGTGAGATTCAGATAAAACCAAGACCTCTTTTGTGTCTCTGTGATTTTTGTGATAAACATTCCCCCCACAAACTCAACCTACAACATTTGCTCCGGAGGGATTGTATGGATTGGAAAGATCTGGAGAAGATGACCGTTCTCAAGTTGCGCGAGGAAGCGCTGAAATATCCCGAGATCGAAGCCGTTCACGGCAAAAACAAAGAACAACTGATGGACGAGATCGCACAAATTCTCGGCATCGAGAAGCCCCACCTGCGTTTCACCGAGAATATCGTTCACACCAAGTCCGATTTGAAAAACAAAATCCAAGAGCTGAAGATCGAGCGAGAGAAACTACTTCAGCTGCACGACCACAAAAAGCTGCACGATGTCCGCCGCGAGTTACATGAGCTCAAGCACACGATTCGAAAAATCGAAGCCAAGGCAGCTAAAGCGGCGCACGGCTAGAGCTTTTTGAAGCTTCACAATATGGCTCTCCGAGTGGGGTTGATGAATCCTGCCTGATCCCTCTGTCCTGCTAAGATACCCTTATGTCTACCGAACAAATCCGCATCATGGTGTATCGCCATTCGGTGTTTTATAGCCCGCTGATCGCGACAATAGCCGGCGGATTCTTGAAGGAAGAAGGTCTTGAGGCGACGTACTTCAAAAAGCCCCCGCAGCGAAACCTATATGAGATGTTCCGGCAAGGCGAGATTGAAATCATGCAAGCAGCAGTCTCCACGAGTTGGGATCCGCTGTCGAAGGGCATACGCGACATACCGGTTCATTTCGCACAAATTAATCAACGCGATGGATTCTTCATCACAGCACGCCACGACCGTCCTGCTTTCGATTGGAAAGAACTCGAGGGCGCCGAGGTCGTTGCAGACCATGCACAGCAGCCGCTCGCAATGCTCAAATACGCATTGCATCTGAAGGGCGTGGACGTGAGTCGCATCCGTATGATCGATGCCGGCGGCCCCGATGCGATGGAGAAGGCCTTCCGTCAAGGACAAGGCGAATTCGTCCACCTTCAGGGTCCGGCGCCGCAACAATTGGAAAAGGACGGGATCGGAAGAATTGTCGCCGCCGTGGGCGAGGTCATTCCCCCGGTTGCATTCAGCAGCCTAATGGCGATGCGTGACTTCCTGGTAACCGAGAAAGCACGCGCTTTCATGCGAGCGTACTTGCGTGGACTTCGCTTCGTCATTCAATCAACTGCGAGAGAGATTGCTGAAATCGAGTCCGCTTATTTTCCAGCTATTTCCGTCGAGGCTTTGACTGCCGCGATTTCCAGCTATCAGCAGCTCGGGACATGGCGATCCGATCCGCGAATTACTCGGGAGCAATACGACGTAGCAATGGATGTCTTTATTTTTTCGGGATCTTTCAAAGAGCGCTACCCGTATGAAGACGTGGTAGTCTCGACTTTTCAGACGTAAGGCGTACAGGGAGGAACAGGAATGGGAAAAGGTGCAAAAATCGCTCTGGCGGTGCTTGGTGCGGTAGTCCTTGTCCTTATCATTTTCGGCGGGGCGATCGCTTCCACGTACAACTCGCTCGTGCGGCTCGATCAGGCAACGCAAACGCAGTGGGCCCAGGTTGAAAACCAATATCAGCGGCGGACGGATCTCGTGCCGAATTTAGTCGGCACGGTAAAGGGTGCAGCAAATTTCGAGCAGTCGACGCTGACAGCTGTCACGGAAGCACGATCCAGAGTCGGCCAGGTTACATCCGGCGCAGTTGAAAACATTGCTCGGGACCCTCAAGCGTTCGCAAGATTCCAGCAAGCCCAGGATCAATTGTCGTCGGCATTATCGCGATTGATGGTCGTCGCAGAGCGTTATCCTGAATTGAAGGCCACTCAAAATTTCCGCGACCTCCAGGTACAGCTTGAAGGAACCGAGAACCGCATTGCCGTCGAACGCATGAGATTTAACGAGGCGGCGATGGCGTTCAACACCAAACGCGACACATTTCCGACGGTTCTGATTGCCGGCCTGTTTGGATCCAGGTTTCAAGAGAAGCCGTACTTCAAGTCACAGACCGGAGCTGAAAAAGCACCCGAGGTGAAGTTCTAGCTCGTGCGTCTCGCGCGCCTCTGTGCTTTTGCGTGTCTGTTTATTTGTGTTTTTTCGCTCTACGCAGCCGAAACCCCAATCCCGCCGGCCCCAAGCGACTGGGTCACCGATACCGCTAATTTCATGTCGCCTGGCGCTGCGCACGCGTTAAACGGGCGACTGGAAGACTACGAGCGTTCAACAGGTCATCAACTCATCGTCTATATCGGCCAGACGACAGGTGACGCACCCATCGAAGACTGGGCGGTGCGGGCATTTGCGAAATGGAAAGTAGGGCGGAAAGGTATCGAT
>DATFXZ010000662.1:0-9878 GCA_035315305.1 Terriglobia bacterium
CCGACGAGCGGCTGATGCGATCGATTGAAGAGAAGATCGATATCCCTGAAAGCCGCAAAGATGATTTCCGCCGCGAGATCATGAACTACATCGGCGCTCTAGCCATCGAAGGCAAGCAGTTCAACTATCGGACAAACGAACGTCTGTATAAGGCTCTCGAACTGAAACTGTTCGAGGATCGCAAGGATTCGATCAAGCTGACGAGTCTAGTGTCGAATGTCGTGGACAAGGAGACGCAGGAGAAAATCGACGTTGTGAAGAGCCGGTTAATCAAGAACTATGCGTATTGCGACGTTTGTGCCACCGACGTGCTGAATTACGTCGCGAGCATCTTTGCTCGCGGCGATGCGAAGGAGTAACTGTAGGGCTGCCCCGACAGACATATGGTTCTCAATATCGAACAAGATTACCTGCGATTTCGGCAGATCGTCCGGGGCAAGATCAAGCAGGACCTGAAGAAGTACATCTCTCAGGGAGAACTGATCGGCAAAAAAGGGAAGGATTTTGTCAGCATTCCGATCCCACAGATCGAAATGCCCAGCTTCCGATTCGGACGCCGCAACACCGGTGGTGTCGGACAAGGTGAAGGAGAACCCGGAACGGCGCTCTCTCCAGGCGACGTCGACGAAGACGGCAAGGGCCAGGCCGGTAATGCTCCGGGCGCTCACATCCTTGAAGTCGACCTCACGATGGAGGAGCTTGCGCAGATCCTTGCGGAAGAGTTGGAACTGCCGCGGATCCAGCCTAAGGGCAGCGCTCGTCTCAAGACTGAACGCGACCATTATTCGCAGATTTCAAAAGTGGGTCCCGAATCGCTGCGCCATTTCAAACGGACATACAAGGAAGCTCTCAAGCGGCAGCTCACGGCCGGCACCTATGACCCGCTGAATCCCTATATCGTTCCGATCCATGAAGACAAACGGTACCTCTCGTGGAAAACCAAGGAGAGACCCGAAAGTAATGCACTGATCATTTACATGATGGACGTGTCCGGATCGATGGGTGATGAGCAGAAGGAGGTCGTTCGCATTGAATCGTTCTGGATCGATACATGGATCCAAACGAATTACACGGGCGTCGTTACCCGCTACATCATTCACGATGCGGTGGCCCAGGAGGTCGATCGAGAAACGTTCTTTCATACGCGCGAAAGCGGTGGGACAGTCATCTCATCCGCGTACGAACTCTGCTACAAGATCATCAACGACGAATATCCGCAGGAGCTGTGGAACATTTATGTTTTCCACTTCTCCGACGGAGACAATTGGTCCGGCGGCGATACGGATCGCTGCATCAATCTTCTCAAAGGGGATCTGTTGCCCAAGGTCAATCTATTTGGCTATGGGCAAGTCGAGAGCACCTACGGTAGCGGGCAATTTATTCGCGAGTTGGAAAACAACGCAAACGACATCGACAATCTTGTGCTCTCGCGTATCGAGAACAAAGACGACATTTACCAATCGATCAAGGACTTTCTCGGAAAGGGCAAGTAGCCATGCCGGTAACCATTCCAACTCGTCGGCAGAGTCTCAGTCCTGAACTTGCACGGCTGAGCGAAGAAATCGAGGTGTACGCACGCGAATACGGGCTGGATTTTTACGAGACATTCTTCGAGGTCCTGGATTTCGAAGAAATGAACATGGTTGCCGCCTACGGTGGGTTTCCCAATCGTTATCCCCACTGGAAGTTCGGCATGGAATACGAGCGCCTCAACAAGAGTTATGCGTACGGCCTGCACAAGATCTACGAGATGGTCATCAATAACGACCCGTGCTACGCATATCTTCTCGAGTGCAATCACCTCGTTGATCAGAAGATTGTTATGGCCCATGTCTTTGGGCACTGTGATTTTTTTAAGAACAACATCTGGTTCTCGAAAACCAACCGGAAAATGATGGACGCGATGGCGAACCACGCCACCAAGATCCGGAAGTACATCGACAAATACGGGCTGGAAGCAGTTGAAAATTTCATTGATATCTGCCTCTCCATTGATGATTTGATCGATCATCACTCTGTCTTTATCGAACGAAGGGCAAAACGAAAGGAAAACGCGGACGATCACGCGCCCATCGTCAAGAAAATCGCCGCAAGCGAGTACATGGACGAATTCATCAATCCGCGCGAGTTTATAGAGCACCAAAAGCAAAAGCTCGAAGAGGATCGTCAACGGCGGCGGCGATTTCCTGAGGATCCGCAGAAAGATGTCCTGTTATTTCTCGTAGAAAACGGGCCTCTGGAAAACTGGCAACGTGATGTGTTGTGGATGATGCGCGAAGAAGCATACTACTTCGCGCCCCAGGCTCAGACGAAGATCATGAATGAAGGCTGGGCCACATATTGGCACGCAAAGATCATGACGGAACGTGCGCTGAACGATGCCGAAGTCATCGATTTTGCCGACCATCATTCCGGTACAGTCGCCGCTCACCCTGGTCAGATCAACCCGTATCGCCTGGGTTTCGAACTCTGGAAAGACATCGAAGAGCGGTGGAACAAAGGGAAGTTCGGCAAAGACTATGAAGAGTGCGATGACTACGTCTCAAAGCGCGAATGGGACCTGGGTCTGGGACTCGGCCGTGAAAAGATTTTCGAAACACGGCGCGTGCATAACGACATCACGTTCATCGACGCGTTCTTCACCGAAGAGTTTTGCCATGAAAAAAGGTTCTTCACGTACCAGTTCAATCCCGAGCGCGGCGTCTATGAAATCGCAGATCGGAACTGGAAGAGCGTGAAAGAAAAGCTGCTGTTTTCATTAACGAATTTCGGTCAGCCGTTTATTTACGTAACAGACGGCAACTACGAAAACCGCGGCGAGATGTTGCTGGAACATCGTCATGAAGGCATCGATCTGCGCGTGGACTATGCTAAAGACACGCTGAAAAACCTGTTTTCTATTTGGTCCAGGCCCGTACACCTCAAGACTATGGTCGAGGGTAAGGGGAAATTGTTTTCATACGACGGGGAAAAGCATATCGAGAGGAAAATCGATGGATGAAATAAGAGTCACGGCGGAAATCGAAGCTGCGGATCAGCTCGGCATGCTCGTCAAACGCGTGCAGGTCGAAGCCCCACGGACAGGGGACCTCCGCAAACAAGCAGCCGCAATCGTTGAAAAGATTGATTATCTGGGCTGTGACCTCAAGGTGATCGAGGTGGATGGGATTTCGAATGCTGTGCAAATCCGCAGCAGGAAAGTCATGCCTGAGGGTTTCATCGAAGTCGTTCTTCGGGGTGGAAATTACCTGTCGTTGGAGCGGAAGGGCGCGCCTCTGCACATTTCAAAAGGCGATTACGAAAGATTGATTCGCGATTTGAAGGAAATTTTCTAAACGCCGCGGATGGCGCTGATGACGCGGAGGACCTCCGCGTCATCAGCGTCATCCGCGGCTTTCTAAATTCCCCCTGCAATCGAAGGAAGGATCGAAACCGTGTCGCCGTTCTTGACCTCGGTATCGAGTTCTTTCTTATCCCGAATATTGTCCTCATTCACAAAAACGTTTATAAACCGCTTCACGTTTCTTCCATCATCGAAGACACGCTCGCCAAATCCCTTGAACTGCGCATCCATCTTTCGCAGAACCTCGCCGACTGTGGCTGCTTCGATCTTCACCTCCGATTGACCGCCTGTGATCGGCCGAAGCGGAGTTGGAATTTTGACAGTAACGTTGCTCATCGCGAATCTCCCTCAGTAACGAGCGGCTCCTCGTAGAACTTTTTCTCGGCTTCATTCAGCACCCAACTCTGGGCGCTCGCCACAGTTCCTTTCAGGACCGAAATAATAACGTATGAATAACCCACATAGGCAGCATCGGTATCCGTTTGCGATGGCCGCGACGGATGGTCCGGATGCGAATGATAGACGCCAATAATGTCCCACGGAGTGTTTTCGAACTCCCGTTGGACGCGGAGTTGGTCCAGAGGATCCATAAGGTACCGGTCCCGTGCGCGTTCCTGGTTAAGGTTTTTACACGTGCGGAACGTATGGACGGCGTGGTTCTGGTCTTTGTCTGTCGTCCCAATCATGAGACCGCAACACTCATTTGGGTAGGACGCTTCCGTGTGCTGGTAAATCTGATGTAATAGTGAACCGGGTATTTTGATCATAGTTGCCTGCAGGCCTTCACAATGCCGCTATTGAACCGGATCGTGGTTTCAGCAAATTCATCGTTGGGAATGGCGGTTCCCGCCGGCCCGAACGTAATCCACAAAATGCGCGTGGACGCTTCGGTCACACATGTTCGCATTGAATCCGAAATCGGGCTGCCGAAGGGTCCATCCTGATCGACGAGCAATGGGAAATGGGTCAGATTCAGACGGTCGCGTCCGATCCCCTCGTACGATTCACCCTCCTGTCCGATACGCCATGTAATCGGCGGTTTCAGCTTGTCGGCGTCATACAATCCCATCGGCCAGAGCGTTTTCAAAGAGAAGTAATTTACCAGATCTACGACGGAATTGATGAAGTACAGTCCCTTCCCTTTCACCGCGCGTCGCAGTAGCGACTCCGACGAGGGCCTGTATCGTGTCGGATCTAATCCGGCTCGATGGAAAATCGACCGGATCTTTCGTACCGTCGATATTTCGCCGAGCGGCTGGTGCTTATAGTTTTCTGCATACTCGCCGGCGATGCGATTAAGCATCGCTTTCAGTTCCTCCGGTGATTCCTGCACACGCAGGCCATCTATTTGCAAAATGCCGATGCTTGCTGCGCCTTCGAATTCTGGACTGATGCTTATCGTGTCGATCATCAGCCACTCAGTATAAATGACTCGTGACCGCTTCTGACCGAGCCGGCAGTACACTTACGTCGTGATGCAAGAGTTCTTCGGGCCAGGTGGAACGCTCGCGCAGCGGCTGGACGACTACGAGTTCAGGCCCTCTCAAGTACGAATGGCTCACGCCGTGCACCGCGCGCTTGAAGAACAGAACCACGTCATCATCGAAGCCGGCACAGGCACAGGCAAGACGCTCGCATATTTGTTGCCCGCACTGCTTCATGGGCGGAGGATCCTGGTTTCGACGGGGACCAAGACTCTTCAGGACCAAATCTTCTACAAAGACATTCCACTACTCGAAAGCGTCCTCGGCCGGCCAATACGCGCCGCGTACCTCAAAGGCAGAAATAACTATCTCTGCCGGCTAAAGATGGAAACGCTTCATGTGGAAGGTTTGTTCAGCCTTCGCGAATTGAAGTCATTCAAAGCGATCATCGATTGGGCCGCCGAAACGGAAACGGGTGATCGCGCCGAGCTCGGTTCCGTCGGCGACGATTCCGATTTGTGGTCGCGTATGGACGCGCGGCGCGATCGCTGCCTCGGCAGCAAGTGCAAAGACTACGAACGGTGCTTCCTGACGCTTGTGCGACAAAAGGCAATGGAAGCGGATATCGTCGTGGTGAATCATCACCTGTTCTTCGCCGATCTTTCGATTCGAAAATCGGATGTCCCGGCGATTTTGCCGGACTATAGCGCCGTGATTTTCGACGAAGCGCACGAACTGGAGGACATCGCAACCGATTACTTCGGTTTCCACATCAGCAATTTCCGGCTCGCCGAATTCGTTCATGATGCCAACAAGCTCGATGCTGACGTTGAGCTGGTCTCTCGCGCATCGGACCGATTCTTTAATGGCTTCGCTTTGCTGCGCGACGGCCGCCATCCCGTTCCGAAACTCGAGGGAATCGAAGGCCTGATCGGAGCACTTCAGGACGCCCGGCGGTCGATCAAGCAGATGAAGGATTTCTCGGGCGAGTATGAAGCTCTCGCACGGCGAGCCGGTGAGCTCGAAGCAGAACTGGAAATTTTCCGAAGCGGCAGGCTCGAAAATTATGTGTCCTGGATCGAGCGTCGCGATCGCGGCATTTTCCTCGAAGCATGTCCCGTCGACGTTTCCGGCATGCTGCAGGAGAAACTGTTCACTCGGGTTCCGACTTGCGTTCTGACCTCTGCCACGCTCACTGTCGCCGACTCCTTTGGCTACATGCGCGAAAGACTGGGTTTAAACGAGGCGCGCGAGCTCTCACTTGCAACCGAGTTCAACGTGCAGAAACAGGCGCTGTTGTACATCCCGAAGTCGATGCCGGATTATCGGCACCCATCGTATGTTGAAAGAGCCGCGAAAGAGATTCGTTTTGTGCTTCGCGCGTCCACGGGACGAGCCTTCGTGCTTTTCACCAGTTATAGACAAATGGAAACGTTGTATCAGGAGCTCGTGGATGATCTGCCCTTTCCTTGCATGATTCAAGGCAAAGGCGGCGGTAAGAGCCGGCTGCTGGAAGAATTCAAAATGACACCGAATGCCGTTCTCTTCGCGACTTCGAGCTTTTGGCAGGGTGTTGATGTCAAGGGCGAAGCGTTGAGCGCAGTCATCATCGACAAGCTGCCGTTTCAGGTTCCTTCGGATCCGCTTGTCGCGGCGCGTAGCGCGCGCATTCAACGACAGGGCGGGAACGCGTTTTCCGAATATCATGTGCCGACGGCGATCCTACGACTGAAGCAGGGATTGGGACGCCTCATCAGATCTACTACGGATCGCGGAATTCTTGCCGTGCTCGATAACCGGTTAAGCACGAAATCATATGGTCGTTTGTTCATGGATAGTTTGCCGGATTATGAAGTCACCGACCGCATTGAGGATCTCGTCGAGTTCATGCAAGTTTGTGCGGATAAGAATTCGGAATTCGGGAATTGAGCATTAGTCGGATCTGACCCATGCAGATCTGACCAATGTCTCCCCGGCTAAGATCTGTTAGAATCCGCCATGCTTCGCCGTCCCCTTTTCTGGATCGCTTTTACCGCACTGTCCGTAGCGGCAGCGATTTTTACATTCAAGAACTTCTCAACGGCCTTTCCGCTGGTGTCGATCGATCTGAAGATGGATCGGCCGGACGCATTGCGTATGGCGCGTTCTCTTGCAGAGAAGAATAACTGGCCATCGAAGGGATTCGACGAAGCGGCGGAATTTGCAGCGAATCAGGAAGTTCAAAACTTCATCGAGCTTGAAGGTGGCGGAAAGCCCGAACTCCGCCGCATTGTTCAGCAAAAAATCTATGCTCCATATACATGGCGAGTCCGCCAGTTCAAGGAAGGCGACGCTCATGAAACACTTGTTCGTTTCACGCCGGAAGGCGAGCCGTACGGGTTTGTTGTAAAGCTGCCGGATCAAGAGAAGGGCGCAAACACGCCTGTTGACGAGGCACGGCGCATCGCCGAAGAAGCCGCAGCAAATGAATGGAGGATCGATTTCACTCGATACCAGCTCATCGAATCCTCCAAAGACCTTCGCCCCGGCGGCAGAGCCGATCATACGTTTGTCTACGAGCGGCAAGACGAACGCGTGGGAAAGGGTCGTTATCGCCTGCGCCTCGTTGTCGGCGGCGACAAGCTCACGGAACTCACGCATTTCGTGCAAATCCCCGAAGCTTTTACGAGGCGCTACGAACAGATGCGTTCGGCCAATGATGCGATCAATGCCGCGTCGAGTGTCGCAGTCTTCGCTTTGTACATCCTTGGATTCTGCGGTATCGGTTTGTTCTTCATGGTTCGCCGGCATTGGGTACTCTGGCGACAACCCGCAGTGTGGGCAGTCTTCATCGCTCTGCTGATGGGACTCCAGCAATTGAATTCGTGGCCGTTGCTTTGGATGAATTACGACACTGCGGTTCCTGCCAGCGGATTCGCAATCCGTCAGTTCATGGCTGCGCTCGGAATTTTTGGGGCTTTCGGCGTTCTTTTAACCATTTCTTTTATGGCCGCTGAGACACTCTCGCGGCGGGCGTTTCCGCGTCACGTTCAGTTGTGGAAAGTATGGACGCGTCCGGTAGCGGCATCGCGAGAGATCTTTGGACAGACGTTAACCGGCTACCTGCTGGTAGCGCCGTTTTTTGCATACGAAATCGTCCTGTACTTCTTCGCGCAGGGAAAGCTCGGTTGGTGGACACCTTCGGACACTCTCGTTAATCCCGATATGTTCGCCAATTACATTCCATCGCTTTCGGCGATCTCACAGGCGGCTCAGGCGGGTTTTTGGGAAGAATGCCTGTTCCGCGCTGTGCCCCTTGCAACGGCTGCTTTGATCGGCGACAAGTTTGGTAAACGCCGGGCCTTCATTGCAGGCGGCATGATTCTTCAAGCACTTGTCTTCGCCGCAGGACACGCTGGATATGCAAATCAACCGGCTTACGCGCGAGTGGTTGAACTCATTCTGCCGTCATTTGCTTTCGGCGCGCTCTACTTGCTCTTCGGTTTGCTGCCTGGAATTGTTCTGCATTTTGCATACGACACAGCGTGGATTGCATTGCCGCTTTTTGTGTCTTCTACCGCCCGGGCTCATATCGAGCAGGCAATTGTTCTTCTCGCCGTGCTCGTTCCTCTGTGGGTTGTTCTTGTGAAGCGCATCCGATTGGGCGTCTGGACCGAAGTGCCGGATGAGGCACGTAATGGCGCGTGGAGACCGCCACAACTGTTGGAGGCACCTCAACCGGCACCAAAACCGATCGTGACGGCAACATCGATATCCCCTTCCGTTTTTCGTGTATTGCCGTTAGTAGGTTTGGCAGGTTTGGCCATTTGGATATTCGCGTCGCCATTCCACACGGACGCACCGCCGATACAGATCAACCGAAACGAGGCCGAGCGGCGAAGTCGGCAAGCGTTAGCGCGTCAAGATGTCCAGCCGGATTCATCGTGGGCCGTGCTGAGTCGCGTCGAAGGACAACCAGCCGAAATGGACCGATTTGTTTGGCAGACCGCAGGGCCCGACCGCTACAAAAAACTGCTCGGTGTTTACGTCATGCCGCCCAGTTGGATCGTTCGTTTCGCGCGCTTCCACGGCGACGTTGCGGAACGAGCCGAGCAGTATCAGGTCTACAGTAACGGCGCTGGTGAAATCTTTCGTGTGAGTCATGAGTTGCCCGAAGCGAAGCCAGGAAAGAGTTTGACCGAGGACGAAGCTCGTATGATCGCGGTACGAGCCCTGGGCGATCCGAGCCAATTCAAAGAAGTCTCGGCTCAAGTTGCAAAGCGTCCATCGCGCGCCGATTGGACGTTTGTGTTCAAAGACACGCGCGACTATGGCCTGCCGCAAGGCGAGCCGAGGATCTCAATCGAAGTCGACGGAGACCAGGTTACGGACACGGTCCGATACGTTTACGTGCCGGAAGACTGGTCTCGAAACGAGCGGGCTCGCCGGAATTTGCCGGCGATCTTTGCGATCGTCTGTACGATCAGTATCGTCACGATTGTCGTGGCGGGTGCAATTGTCGGGGCAATTCATTGGAGTCGCAAACGTGCGTTTTCGGCTCGAGCTTTTTTTGCTGTGTTCTCTGCGGTCTTCTTTTTGGTTGCGGCGAATGTCATCAATAATGCGCCTGTATTCGCATCACAAGCATCGACAGCTCAACCGCTGGAACTGCAAATGGGCATCTTGATCGTCACGTCACTCGTGTTTGGAATCTTTACAGCAGCCGGACTGGGATTGGTTGCTGGGATCGTCGCGGGGGAGGTAAGAGCGTCGGGAAGCTTGCCTGTCGGCAAGCGGTTCGTGATCGGCGTTTCAATTGGTCTCGCTCTAGCGGGAGCTGGCGCTTTGGCCAGACATGTGGCGCCATCGATGAGCCCTCTCTGGGGCAATCTAGCCCCAGTTTCTGCATTCATTCCGTTCGTGGTATCGACGCTCGGACCAGTAAACGCTTTTTTTACGCAGGCTGCGATCCTGCTTACGGTGTTGTACGGAATCCACTGGAGAGGGCGCGGTGCGGGGATCTGGATCTTTGTAGGCATTGCGCTGGCCGGCTCATCGTCAATCGAAACGATCCCGTCTTGGCTGATTATTGGCTTCACGACGGGAATTGCCTTGATGATCGCGTATCTTCT
>DATFXZ010000663.1:0-4008 GCA_035315305.1 Terriglobia bacterium
TGACCGACCACCCCGTCCGCGCCAACAAGGATGCTTCGCGGCGTTATAGCATCTTCGCTCTTCAGCGGATATTCCGATCTTTGACTTGTGACTTCAACTCCTCGAGCTTCTTTTCGAGTCGTGCCTGACGGGAGCTGAGGATCCAGTTGTGGATGAAAAAGACAATTGCAACGAGCGCGAAGGCGCCGAATAAGTATGAATTAGTCATGCGCCAAGGAAACCTGAGTAAGGTAATCGACTTCTTCTTCGATTTTCGCGATCCTCAAGCGCCGGACGAAAACATATGCATATAAGAGAGCAATCGCGATGAATGACATCAGAAGCGTTTTTTCCATATCGGGGTCGACACCACCTCCACCCGGACTGATGACGGGTTGCGGATGTTGGGTTCGAAACAGATATATCGACAAATAATTGATCGGTACATCGACCATACCCAACAATCCGAACACCGCGCAGAGCTTCGCTCTCTTCTCGCGATCCGGCAGGTAAGAACGCAGCATGAAGTACGCAATGTAGATCAGTAGAAGAACGATCTGAAGTGTGCCTCTGGAGTCGAATACGTACCACGTGCCCCAAATCGGCTTTGCCCACATCATCGCCGTAAGGAGTTGTGCCGCGGTGAACACTACTCCCATTTCGGCCGAGCAGGCGGCGAACCTGTCCCATTTGAGATCGCGGGTGATCAAAAATCCGAGGCACCCAATGAACAACAGAATCGCCGAGCCGTATGCTCCAACGACCGCCAGCGGCACGTGAATATAAAAGATGCGCTGTGTATTGCCTTGCGTCGCTTCAGTGGGCGCAAAGAGGAAGATCATGTACAGCGCGGGAATCATCGTGATGATTGACAGTATTGCGAGAACTCTTGTGGTTTTCATTTCCTATTCCTCGACAGCGAACTCGAACACGAGATACGACACGGTAAGGTAGACAATACTAAATCCGGCCAAAATCGTGAGCCAAGCGGAGATTTCCGGCTTCTCGTTATTCAGGATCTGGCTGGTTGCTTCTACGGCCGCGATCACAACCGGCACCGACAGCGGAATCTGCAGTATCGGGAGCATGACTTCCTTCATCCGCGTATTGGCTGAAATCGTCGAAAGAATGGTGCCGACTGCTGCGATACCTAGCGTACCCAGCATTGAAATACCGGCAATACCGAGGAAGCGTTGATCGAAACTCAGATTATTCAGAATAAAAAATACGGGCAGCACGATGAATTCGGCGATCGTCATGAATGCAAAATTGCTGGCGACCTTGCCTAAGTAAAGGTCGCCGCGCCCGAGTGGCGCCAGCAGCAATCCCTGCAGGCAGTCATTGTCGATCTCCATTGCAAGAGAGCGATTCAGTCCCAGTATCGCAGCAAAAGAAAACGTTACCCACAACTCTCCGGGTCCGATCACGGTTTTATCCAGGCCGCTCGACTCGAACGCGAACATGAAAATGATCAGGACGAGAATGCCGAACATCAGCATCGAGCTAATGGACTCTTTGCTTCTCATCTCAATGACGATGTCTTTGAAGATGATTGCTCCGAGGGGCTTCACTGGTTCACTCCGACTCGAATGTAAGACGCGTATGCGTCGCGAACCGTGGGATCCTTTGCAGCTGCTGTGAAAACGATCTTCCCTCGATCGATGATCGCAGCTCGTGTTGCACCTCGCAGCCCTTGATCAAGATCGTGAGTCGTCAGGATGATCGTTTTGCCGGCGGCAGATGCTTCATCGAGCATTCGATTCAATATCTCGACAGCATTGGCGTCGAGCCCGGTATACGGTTCATCCAGGAGAATCAAAGATGGATCGTGCAGCACCACTCGCGCGATGCCCAGCCTTTGGTGAAGACCGCGAGAGAAGCCGCGTACGGGGTCTGACGCGCGTCGTTGAAGGCCGACTCGATCCAGCAACGACTCGATACGCTGGTCGGGATCTTTCAGGCCATATAGCCTGGCAAAAAATCGCAGGTTTTCGACTGGATTGAGATCGCGATAAAGATACGTGTTGTGGGAAAGAAAGCCGATGTGCCGGCGCGCCTTCTCGGGCTCCTCGCTGATATCGACACCTTCCACGCGCAGCTTCCCATGCGTATGACGAACGAGTGTTGCTGCGACCTTCAGAAACGTCGTTTTGCCCGCACCGTTTCTCCCGAATAACGCCACGAATTCGCCGCGTTCAACGTTCAGCGTGACTCCGGCCAGTGCAGTGAAATGTCCGAATGTTTTGCGGATGTCTTCAGATTCGAGTGCAAACATTATGCGCCATCGCGCTTTGTCCCTAGTTTTTCCAGGATTTTCGACAGTTGAAATTTGAGGTCTTTGAGGTCCTGTTTGTATTTCTTCTCGGCAATCGTCTGTGCGCGCTTCTCCGCCTCGAGGTCCGCGATCTTTTCGATTAACTCTTGCTTGCGCCGCACGAGATCCTCGCGACCTTTCCTGCGAGCCAAAGCTTCTTTATGCAACTGCAGGGAGTAGCTCAGGCACCAGAGCAGGAATGCACTGACGGCGATAATGACGAACCACGTGTGGGCCCCCATCGCGTTGGGGACGTCAGCAGTTCTCGCGGCTTCATCTTGCGCGAGGAGCAGTAGGAGCATCATCAATGCTTGAGTTTAGCTCCACATTCTGCACAAAACTTGTTTGTGGCTGGATTCGATGAACCGCAGGAGGAGCAAGAAGTCGTCGCTGCGGCTGTTTTCGATTTGCGCGCGCTGAGTTCCCGGCGAATCAGCGCGTCCAGATCGGCTTCCGCCTCGATACTTTCGATCTCCTGGAAGACCAAAGCGGCCTCGGCTGTCATCTCGCCCCTGATCTTCTGATAATCCGCTTCGGAAAGTTTGCCGCACTTGTACTCGAAATCGAGGTCTTGCATATTACCGAGCACGACTTCCTTCTTTCGCTGAAGCAAATCCCACTCGGTTTCTTCGATGATCGCGGATTCCAACGTGTCTTCCTTTCGGAAGAGCGGAACGCAGATCGCGCTAAGAACCGCACCGCCGAGAATGCCGCAGAACAAATAAATCATGCACTAATCTTCCGGAGTGAATTTCTTGAGCTCTTCTTCAACCTTACCTTGATACTTCGCAAGGTCGGCAGTTGGTTGGGTTGATGCCCACCGCGTTCTATACTGTCGCAGGAAATAGATCGCCACCAAAGCGCCAATAAATAGAGCTGCAAATGGCATAACCCAGGCAGTAAGGTTGAAGCCCGAAGCCGGTGGCGCAGATAGGACCGTGGTCCCGTACTTCTCGGCAAAATATGCAATGATGGAACCGTCGTCTTTTCCCTGATCGATCTGACGACGCAAATCTTTAAGCATACCCTCGCGGCTGGGACAACCCAGGTGGTTGCAATTCATCAGAAGCTGGTTGCAACCTCCGCAGATGCATATGAATTTGGAACTCAGCTCCCGGACGCGTTCATCACGATCGGCCGCGCGCATAAATGGAGTTGTCGCGAGAATCGTTATGAGTGCGAAGTTACGAAACACTCGTTTCAACGTTTTTCGGCTCCTCTTTGGACTCTGTTTGCTGCCGCTTCCGAACCGGCGTCTTCTTATTCGGTAATAGCGCGATGAGGGTTCCAATCACCAGGACGATGCCGCCTATCCAAACCCACATCGTTAGAGGGTTGTAGAAAACCTGGATGATTGCTTTCTTACCGCCCGGAGTCGCCCCGGCGAAAACAACATACACGTCGTTCCTGACGGTCGAATAAATAGCTACTTCGCTCGTCGGCTGCGGTTCCTGACCGGCCTTGTAGACTCGTCGTTCAGGGAAGAGATTCGCCACCTTGTTGCCGTATGCGAACAAGCTGACAGTTGCCTTATCTGAGGAATAGTTCGGAGTGTCTTCAATCCCGAGTTTTTCCATACGGAGGGTGTACTCACGGAGCGACAGCGTGTCTCCCACTCCCATTTCACTGCTGGCATCCGTTGTGAACGCCTGCCCGGACCATCCGATGAAAAGCAGTACGAAAGCGACGTGCACAATGTAGCCGCCATATCGTCG
>DATFXZ010000664.1:0-5279 GCA_035315305.1 Terriglobia bacterium
TTCCTTATCTTTCTCCTTCGTCATGCTTCCCGTCACCGTGACTTGATGGTTGTTCGCATGTGGCGCCAGCATTTTGGAATCGCCAATAACAACGGTTTCCTTGCCCGTTTTGTCATCCTTAAGCACGTACTGGTCTGGACCTGCACCTTTATTGAGGCATCCGGTGATGCTGGCCGCTCCCCCTGAGTCCTTCTTTTCCTGGGCAGTAAGCGTTACAGGCAGCACGATAGCCACGACCACAGTAATCAGAAAAACTAATCTTGTGTTCATTTTTTGTCCTCCTAGGTGTGGGTGTAACGGATGTCCGTGAGTCTATCACGCTATCGGAATTCCTCCACTGCGCGTTCGGATTTTGTGCATGCCGACACGACAAAACTCTCGTTGACAAGGCCGGTTGCATGGTGATTTGATGGGCGCGCCTTAAGATTTAAGATTGAAATGACATAATTCGAACACACACCAACCAAAACAAGCACGGCAAGGGGAAGATCATGAGTACATTCCGTATTGGAGCGGCGTTACTGGTGTCTATTTTTTTGGTTTCGATACCTGTCTTAAGTCAATCCAGCAATGGCACCATTAGTGGAACCGTAGCAGATGCCAGCGGAGCGGTAGTGCCGGGTGTCACTGTTACCGCGACGAACAACGCGACTGGTATTGTGACAACCGTATTAAGCAATGATGCAGGGGTTTATAATTTTGCCAGCCTTCTACCGGGGACCTACAAGATCAGTGCGGCTCTTCCAGGGTTCCAGACCCAGAGTTTCAACGACGTTCAGCTTGGCAATGCGGGACAACTGCGACTGAATTTCGCGCTCCAAGTGGGCGCAGCCGCGCAGGCGGTTGAGGTGACGGTGGAAGCCGCGGACCTCATCACAACGTCCTCCTCGTCGGTGGGCGGGGTGTTAGCTCAGAAACAGGTCCAGGATCTGCCTCTCGTGAGTAATAACGTGCTCGATCTCGTCGGCACCATGGGCGGAACCTTTCTGACGAATGACAAAGTTTTCGGAGCGGAGCAAACAAGCTTCGCAGGGGTCAGCGCCCGCGACGTGAATATACAGGTTGACGGCATCAGCGTGAACAACCAGCGGTGGCCAAACGGACTCGAAACGCCGACCAAAATGAACCCGGACCTGGTCGGGGAAATTCGGATGATCCTGGCGCCGGTGGACGCGGAGATGGGTCGCGGCAACGGACAGATTCAGATCCAAATGCGCTCTGGAACGAACGCATACCATGGCGCGGGCATATGGAACGTCCAGAACTCGTCGTTTGATCCAAACACGTGGTTTAACAAACGCAACCAGACGCCGGACCCGAGCGGTGTCGTCCGACCCACCCAACGGAACTGGAGGAACATGCAGGACTACAACCTCGCCTTGGGCGGTCCGATCAAGAAAAACAAGACATTCTTCTACGCGCTGTGGGATCAGCAGTTCGTAAAGTCGCGATCGGTGGTGAATGCGACGGTGCTGACGGAGTGCGCGAGACGCGGCATCGTTCGTTATTTTGACAATTTCGTCAACGGCAACTCGAGGCAAACGCCGGGCACGGTCGGTGCCTTTAGTCAGTTCGCCACCGTGAACGCCGATGGCAGTCCAAAATCGCCCGATGGCAGCCCACTTCGATACCTGAGTGTATTTGGCGCTCTTGCTGCCAATCCGACGAAACCGGATTGCTCCGACGCCCAAATCGACACTTCCACGCTCGTTCCAACCGGCGCTACAAGTTGGGATCCGAACCGAAAGCAACTCGATAAGACGGGCTGGATCGCGAGTACGCTGGACGCTATGCCGCACGCGAACCATTTTGACAATCCCGCTAATACGACGATCGGGTTTATTCCCGACGGCCTGAATACCGCTACTTTTCAATGGCTGCGTCGCAATAGCGGCGCCGACAATTTGTTCGGAGCCGGAGGTGATACCAACAACAACCGTCGGCAAATCAACGCAAAAATCGATCACAACTTCAGCGTCCGGCACAAAATCAATGCGTCTTACAGCTACGAAGTAGACAACTCCGACGATGCCGCTTTGCCGCAATGGCCTACCACTTACTTCGGTAAGGACGTGCGGCATCCCCAGGTCCTGACCGTCAATTTCACTTCGACGTTGAGCAATGCTCTCCTGAACGAAGCACGGTTCGGATTATCGCGCACCGGAGCGAATACCGTTGGCTCGCCCGAGCGTGCCGACATTGGCGACCAGGTCCGGTCAAAGATGCTCCAGGTTAACGGCGGTCCCGTTTTTGTGAATATGGGATTCGGGGCTTTGAGTTCCACCAGCAGCGTGGGATACGGCATCGTTGACGGAATCCGCTACGGCAGCCATGAGGTCAGTCCGCGATGGGTCTACGCGGATTCGGTCAGTTGGACTCGAGGGCAGCATTCCTTCAAATTTGGCGGGGAATACCGGCTGTCCAGCACGAAATCCACGAACCAAGGCAGTGTTCAGGCGGGTGCAAACCGTCCAACCGCCACGATCGGAAATTCTGTTCCGATAACTGGTATCGCGAGGTTTGGTTTGGGTTGCCTGACAACTGCGACGACCTGCACCACGGGCACGCCTGGTAGCGGAACCCAAGGGGTTGCTGAAAACGTGCTGACGTTCTTGGCTGGTTCGCTGGGCGCGAGTACCACTGCGCAGGCATTGGCCCAGGGCCGTTTCATCAATGAACTGAAGACGGCATGGAATGATTACCCGAACGAATTAGCAAAGATCCGCGATATCGCTCAAAACGAATTCGGCTTCTTCTTCAAGGACGATTGGAAGGCGACACGCGATCTGACACTCAACCTTGGAGTGCGCTGGGACTATTACGGAGTTCCGTATGAGAGAAATGGGTTGACCACTGCCTTGAAAGGCGGCGGCTATTCTCTATTTGGCTTATCCGGCCGGAGCTACAACGACTGGATGCAACCCGGAGTGCGCGGCGACCAGATGGAGATCATCTATGTTGGGCCGAACTCACCGAACGCGGATCAGCGAATCTACAAACGGGATGTGAATAATATTGGCCCGGCGGTCGGTTTTGCATGGAACATTCCGTGGGGCGGTCAAGGCAAGACAACATTACGCGGCGGATATCAAATCCAGTATCTCGGAAGCGGACGTGGATTCGTCCTCGACACAGCGCTCGGCAACCCGCCCGGTAGCAGCAACACCGCGAACTATATCATTCCGGCCAGCGATCCCTATTTCAGTCTCGAGAAACTTGTCGCGAATCCGAGCGTTGTACCGATTCAGCCGACATTCCTCCCGTCACCGACTTCGACAATAATTCCAGTGACGGATCGGACAGGGCTCATGAATGCTTTCGATCCGAACTTCGTGAGTCCGTACATCCAGAACCTCACGCTTTCATTGACGCGCAACCTGACTTCGAAGGTGACTCTTGATCTTCGATACATTGGCACACTCAGTCGAAAGCTTCCGAGTAACATCGACCTCAATGCACCTAACTTCCTGTTTAACGGCCTGAAGGACGCGTTCGACGCGGCAAGACGTGGCGAAGAGTCTCCGTTGCTCGATCAGATGTTCGCCGGACTCAATGTCGCAGGGACGACGGCGACCTCTAACTGTTTGACGGCAACGGGCCCGACTCCGTGCGCCGCCGTTGGGACGTTAAACTCCCAAGGAGTTCTGCAGACGGGCGCCATGCATCTGCGTTCTTTGACTGCTTCGTGCGGCATCGGCTGTACGGTCCAGACCGGGCTGGCTAACGGACAATATATGGCGATAGCCAACACGCTCAACACGCTGGCTATCAATTGCACCGTCAATGCCAGCGTTCCTGCGTGTAATCAGACGGACTCGCAAGGCCGCCTTCTTGCCAGTCTTTCGGGATCTGTTCTCCGGAACAGCCAGAAGTTCCCGGAAAATTTCATTAAGGCGAATCCGCAAGTCAGCAACTCCGTCATGGAAACAAACCTGGGACACTCCAACTATCATTCGCTGCAAACTCAGATTTCGCTTCGACCGACAGCCGGAGTGAGTACGCAGCTGACTTACACCTGGAGCCGGAACCTCGGAGCGGCTCCTGCGGAAGGGCCAAACGGGCTCGGCGCCACCTTCACGGATCCCACCAATCGTGCTGCAGACTACACCCTGCTGAACACACATCGGAGTCATGTCGTCGTCAACTACGGCACGTTCGAACTTCCGATCGGCCCAAGCAAACTTCTTTTCGGGAATTCGTCCGGACTGTGGGCGCGGCTTGCGGAAAACTGGCAGGCCAGTTGGGTCGTCAACATGAGTTCTGGTGCTCCGGGCAACATTTCGGCGCAGAGTATGTTGTACGGTCTTGGTGTGCCGGATGTCGTCGGGCCGTTCGACAGAAATATCAGTTATTCCTGGGCTGGGGGCGCAGCCAACGGCAATCTCTTCACCGATTCGAATGGCCAACTCCTGTACACAAGGGTAAGAGACCCTCAATGTGCGAACACCGCTCTTGTAGCACCTTCTTTGGTGGCCTCCTGTACGCTGAATGCGATAAGGGATAATCGCTCCGGCCAGATCGTGTTGCAGAATCCGCTGCCCGGCAAGCGGGGCACGTTAGGTCAGAACCCGATTTATGCTCTGGGCACCTGGACAGCCGATATGGCCATCCAAAAACGCGTACAAATTAAGGAAGCCAAGAGCTTCACGGTCCGCGTGGATGCGCAGAATGTCTTTAATCATCCGAATCCCGGATTGGTACCCGGACTTTTCGCAGCGACTGCCGGCGCTCCGGATTTGAATGTTTAAACGGTTACAGTTTCCTTTGGCTCGTTTACCAATAAGCTCGGGACCCGGACATTCCAGCTCAAAGCCCGGGTTGATTTCTGATTCTATGTGACGGTGTGAATGAATTGACGAGACAAGGGAGGCGAGTCCCCTCCTCGTGAGGAGGGGTGGACGCGACATTAAGAGAATGGCGCGAAGCCACCTTATTTGTAGCGGGCGGGGTGGTTGCTCTCAAGCCAGGTTTCGGAACGCAGTTTTGAGAGATGGCTTGATAGCGACCACTCCGTCTGCGCCAGGGCGCAGCCACTCCTCCTCACGAGGAGGGGAATACGGCTATCTCTTTCACACGTTCTTTAGTTTGGTCTTGGCCGCTCTCCTTATTTCTACCCCCGCCGCATCCCAAACACCTGAGGATCAAATCGGGGTGCGTCTGATCGTCGTCAAGACCGAAGCTGAAGCGACGGCCCTGCTCAATCAGATTCAATCCGGACACTCCTTCGAAGAGGTAGCGAAAAAACATTCCATCGATTCTTCGGCAAAAGACGGCGGCTA
>DATFXZ010000665.1:0-3594 GCA_035315305.1 Terriglobia bacterium
ACCGCTGCGGGCAGGACATGCTCGCGATACTCAGGATGTTTGCGGCAGTAGTACTCGAATATTTCCCACGACGGCATGCTGACAACACGGGCTTTAACGCCCTCGGCTTTGAGTTGTTCGTAGGCATCGATGCAGAGCGCAACTTCGCTGCCTGTGGACAGTAAGAGCACGTCGGGTTTGCCGTCGTCTGCGTCGGCGAGAATGTAAGCGCCGCGCCGCAAGCCTTCGGCTGACGCGTATTTCGTGCGATCGAGAGTAGGCAGCGCCTGTCGTGTCAGAACGAGTGCTACCGCCTCGTGCCGAAACGGCATGATCATTCGCCAGGCTTCGACAACCTCGTTTGCATCTGCGGGCCGCAACGTAATGAGACCTGGAATAGCGCGCAATGAGGCCAGTTGTTCCACGGGTTGATGGGTCGGTCCGTCTTCTCCGACGCCGATAGAATCGTGCGTGAAGATGTAAATCACGGGAATCTCCATCAACGCGCTCAGGCGAATCGAAGTCCGTGCGTAATCGCTGAAGATCAGGAAGCCGGAGCCAAATGGCCGAATCTTGGACAATGCGAGGCCATTGAGCATGGCGCCCATGGCGTGTTCCCGAATGCCGAAATGGATGTTGCGCCCGGCTGGATTGTCCGCCGTGAAATGTCCGGCTTCATCGAACGTCAGACGTGTCTTGCATGACGGGGCGAGATCCGCCGAGCCTCCGACGAGCCACGGAACGTTCTTGGCGACGACGTTCAAGACCTTGCTCGAAGCATCTCTAGTGGCCATACCTTTTGCATCCGGCGGAAATGCGGGCAAATCGCGATCCCATCCGTCCGGCAGTTCGCGGCGCAGCATACGATAGCCGTGCTCGGCAAGTTCAGGATATTGACGTCTGTACTCTTCGAACTTAGCCCACCATTCCGCGTGTAGCGCCTCACCGCGCGACCCGATGCCGGCTTGAAAATGCTCGCTCACGCCATCGGGCACCAGGAACTTCGCTTCTTCGGGCCAGCGATACCGGCGTTTCGTCAAGCGGATCTCTTCCTCGCCGAGCGGTTCGCCGTGCGCCGCACTGGTGTCCTGTTTATGTGGGGCTCCGTAGGCAATGTGGCTGTCGACGATAATGAGCGTCGGCCGATCCTGCGTGTTCTTGAATGTTGTGAAGGCGCGCTCGAGTAGGTCCAGGTCATTGGCATCCCCGACGCGCGTCACGTTCCAGCCATATCCGGTGAACCGCGTCGCCACATCATCGCTATATGTCAATGCAGTGTTCCCTTCGATGGTGATGTGGTTGTTGTCGTAAATCCAACACAGATTGGCGAGCTTGAGATGACCCGCCATTGAGGCGGCCTCTCCAGAGATCCCCTCCATCATGCAGCCGTCGCCGCACATGGCATAGACATCGTAATCAAACATGTCGAATTTCGGTCGATTGAAATACGCAGCGCCCCAGCGCGCCGCGATGGCCATGCCGACACTCGTGGCCACACCTTGCCCCAATGGGCCCGTGGTCGTTTCAACGCCCGCCGTCCAGCGGTATTCCGGATGACCTGGACATTTGCTATCAAGTTGCCGAAAGCGTTTGATGTCTTCCAGCGACACCGACGGTTCACCAAGCACCTCGTACTTGGAGTTCACCGCCTTCACGCCGGTCAGGTGCAGCATCGCGTAAAGCAACATTGATGCGTGACCGACCGACAGCACAAACCGGTCACGATTGGGCCAGATCGGGTGATCAGGATCGAAGCGGAGAAAACGTTGCCACAGACAATACGCCACTGGCGCCAGCGCCATCGGTGTCCCAGGATGGCCGGATTGCGCTTCTTCTACAGCATCCATCGCCAAGGTGCGGATAGTGTTGATGCATAACTGATCGATGTCGTGCTGTGCCTGAGCGCGTCGAAAGTCAACGATGCTCGTAGGAGAACTGCGACGCTTCATGCGGCCAACTCGCCTTCCATACTCTCGTTGTATCTGCCCAGGGCGGCCGCACTAATGCATTTGGCGCGACGCGCAAACGCCTGCTGGGCGGCCTGCCGGTTCTGAGGTTTCCCAAGCCAGGCTTGAAGCGCCTCATCCTGCAGCGCGCGTCCGTAAGAAAAGCTGAGCTTCCAGGGTTTCGACCCATTGAGCTGATTGATCGCGTTCAGATGGCGGGTTGCCGTTACGTGATCCTGCCCCCCGGATAAGAACACGATTCCCGGAACGGAAGCCGGTGCGGACCGGCGTAAGCAACGAAGCGTGGCTAAGGCGACTTCCTCTACAGAGGCTTGTTGCGAACTCTGTTTCCCTGCGATCACCATGTTTGGCTTGAGCAACATGCCTTCGAGGCTCACCCTTTGTTCAAAGAGAGAGTTGAAAGTCGCGTGGAGAACATTGCGAGTTACCTCCTCGCAACGCTCAATCGTGTGTGATCCATCCATCAGGACCTCCGGTTCGACGATTGGCGTCAGGCCCTGCTCCTGGCATAGCGCTGCATAGCGAGCTAAGGCGTGTGCATTCACATCGACGCAGGTCGAAGTCGGCATCGCATCGCCAATGCGTATGACCGCCCGCCATTTAGCAAAACGCGCGCCCATTTGACGGTAGTTCGCGAGCCGGTCGCGAAGACCATCGAGTCCTTCCGTGACAGTCTCGCCGGGGAAACCCGCCAGGCTTTTCGCGCCGGCATCCACTTTGATGCCGGGTATGATTCCTTGTTTCGTCAGTACATCGGCCAGGGGTATCCCAGTCGAACTCTTCTGGTGGATAGTCTCATCCTGCAGGATGACACCGCTGATGAACTGGCCGATATTCGGCGTGGTAAAAAAAATTTCGCGGTAATCACGACGGCTATCGGGCGTGGATTGGATCTTTAGTACCTCGAACCGCTTCGTCAAAGTCGTCGGAGTCTCGTCTGCCGCGAGTATACCTTTCCCATCAGCAACGAGCGCCTTTGCAGTTTTTTCGAGATCAACAGTTGCCATCTGTACTCACCTCCTTACGATCGGGACATTCCATCGTTTCACCGCGGGGAGCTCCCGATAGTGGCTCATGACACACAACGTCGCCGTATCGAGCAAGAAACGGCGTCCATCTGAGACTCGAAGCCCGATCCAGCGCGCCGCAAACGCTCGGAGCAGGTGACCATGCGAGAACAGTGCGACGTGCCCTTGTGTGGCCCGGACTTTCTTAATGACACGATCGATTCGGGACTCAACCTGTTCAGGGCTTTCTCCACCGGGACTGCCGTCGGTGAAAATTGTCCAGCCCGGTCTTGTGGCATGAATCTGTTGAGGGGTTAGTCCCTCATATTCACCGTAGTTCCACTCCGTCAGATCGGGATCAATCTCAGCGCGGTCGCTGAGCCCTGCCAGTTCACACGTTTCTCGCGCTCGCCGTAGAGGACTCGTAAGTACGAGCGCAAAGGTCTCTTCATTCAAAACCGGTTTCCACATCATCGCGACTCTGCGGCCGTTCTCGGTAAGCGGAATGTCCGTGACGCCCGTGTGCTGGCCACTGAGGCTCCATTCCGTCTCACCATGTCGAATGAGAAAGACCCGTTGGCTTGACATATGAGCGTGTTCCCAAATTGCTTCACTGTTTGGCTGGGCGTATTCCCCTCCTC
>DATFXZ010000666.1:0-2587 GCA_035315305.1 Terriglobia bacterium
TGGTTCATCGAGCTGCTGAAGGACCAGCACAGCGACTTCGACGATCCCTATTACATTCTTGATCGGCGAAGATCCGGTGCGCCTGGGCCTGGTCGCTGGCTTCCAATGAAGCTGGAGATTTCATCGGCCTTGGCGGCACCACGGCGACCACCGCTCGGCCGCTTAAATACCAGACCCCGTTGGACCCACGGACGTTGCGCAGATTCAGAACAACGGGGCTCCCCCCGCACTACCCGCCCAGTTCGCGTTCAGAAATGACGAAGCGCGCAAAACCTCATCGCGGCACCAAGTCTGAAAGCGCCGATGCACGGTTTTGTAGTTCGGGCAGCTCTGCGGCAGCATGTGCCATTGCGCGCCTGTGTTGAGAATCCACAGGACCGCTTCGAGCACACAACGCGTCGGAATCGGTTTTCGCCCAGGACGTCCATCGGCAATATTCTCTTTGGGAAAATGATCCCGGATGCGTTCCCACTGCTTGTCCGTGAGCCCAAATCAGGCAAAACATTGCCTAAGAACTTATCTCAAAATTGCCGACTGCTGTCGATCCGATATAAATGTCGAGCGAACGTGATTTCATCCACGTCTCCGATCTAGGCTACAGCCTGGGGAATTACGCGAACGAATCAAGTCCTTTTCTTATTGACATTACTCTTTCGACTTAGGAGATGGTGTCATCATAAATTCGGAGGATATTACCGGCGACCGACGCGTTCGAGACTTCATCTGGCCGGCTGTCCTCGGGTTGTGCGGGCGTAATGGTCTTCGAGTGCTGGACGTCGCATGTAATGCAGGGTACTGGTCGCTTCAAGCAGTGAACTCCGGAGCGGAGTATGTTCTGGGCATCGACGCACGGCCAATATACATCGAGCAGTCTGAGCTTGTTCGCGATGCTGGATCTCCATCCCGCTCGTCTCCAATATCGTTTGATGAACATTTATGAACCTGTCGCCGGACATTGTCGGGACCTCGATCTGTGTCTCGCGTTCCGGATCCTGCACCACTTGCGGCATCCGCTTCTCGCGATCGAGCGGATCCGTGACGTCTGTCGCTCGTATGTCGTCTTTGACGTCAGGTTGCTGCTCGCTGAAGGAAATCTTCCTAAGATGAAAGCCGAGGACCGGTCGAATTCGCTGCACGGCGTCGACGGTGTGGCCTTCAGTCCAACGAAAGCGGGCGGGTCAAGCTGATGCTGGCGTCCAGTGGATTCCGAGACGTGCGGCTGATTCCCCTCTCACCGGAGGATCAGGGTAGGTATGCGATGGGAAAGCGTGCCTTGTTCACCGCGCGTATGAGCGCGAGGGTGGCGAATAATTGAGATCCGCGAAACTGTTTTTCAGCTGAGAGCGTCTGACCCGCGACCTCGTGATTGACTATCTTCTGGCTTTGGCGGGTTTTGTGGCCGACCAGCGAGTAAAACGAACCTTAGGCGGGGCATATTTCGAACATGGATTGTTGCTTCAGCGACGTGGCTCCATGGCGACATGGTGGCGGGCATCACCGAAATCCTAGTGATCACAAGACCGGACGAACAAGCGCGATTCCGTGACGTTCCACGATGGAACGCAATGGGCCCGGAGAAGAGCTACTTGCGAATGACGAACAGCTTTCTCGTCTTCGCTGCACCGAGCATCGAACAGGCCAAGATCGACGGGATCGTGGCGGTCATGAAATCAGAGTGGCTTGGTACCGGCCAAAGGACTAGATAATTTCAGACGCGGCGGTGAGCAATGCGAGCCAAAGCCGCCTAGTTACATATGGGCGGCGACGCGGGCGAGTCGAGTCGCGCTACAGATTGCCTGCTAATGTCAACCCTAATCGGCCCGGTGCACAATTCAGATTTTCCGGATGGGTCAATCGTGAATTTGAAAAATCAAAAAGGGGTACCCCCCCTTCGGGTTTCGACCGATGCCAGCAGCGGCACCGGTTCCGATCTTGAGGCGGCGGGGTCATCTTTGAGCGGCACCGCGCGGGTGGGGAACACCAGCATCACTGGGCGGGGAACTGGGGCGTTACATCTGTTTCTATCCATGGTCTTGGCTTTCTCTTCAGTGCGCTCAGGCGTAAGGGGTTGATCATGTTGAAAAAGTCTCCGCAAAGAGGCTGTGGAATTGGAATTTGAACGATGGAAACGCAGCAAATAGATTTTTGAATCAAGGTTGCGAATTCGCCCTTCGTCTTGAATCAATCTTGCTCAGAGACCCCCCTCAAAATCCTTTTTCAACAGCATCGGTTGATCGCCGACGAGCTTGTCCTGCAACTGGCGACATTCCTGCGCTCGCTTGACCTGTTTCTGGAGTTGACGGCTGCCGCCATGCGCGCGTCAGAACGGCCAGGATCGGCGCAAGCGCCAATCCTTTTTCCACCCGGTGAGCTGTCCGTTGCGAAACTGCAGCGCGAGGGCTGAATCAACCGGGTAGAAGCCGGGAATACCCGGCGATCCGTAAGCGAGATAGATCTCCGAGCCTCCCCGTGCGGCGTAATAGACGAGCGGCACGCCGAGTGCGAGCGAAACCTGCTCGGGGCTCATACCGAACACGAGCGGGGCCGTGTTGGACTGGGTTCCGCAAAAGGCGGCCCAGCAGACCCA
>DATFXZ010000667.1:0-3811 GCA_035315305.1 Terriglobia bacterium
GTGTCAGCGTAAAATCGATCTTCGCAAAGAAACTCGTGCGGTTGTCGCCTGTCGGATACGCGCCGGTTGCAATCCGGGGCGAAGGATATGCTATTCGGTCCAAAACTGCGTTGATGGCAGCGACATTCGCCGGAGAGATCGTAATGTAGCCGGACCGGTTGAGATCCTCGCGCTCGAAATTCGTAAATAGAAAGACGCGGTCTTTGCGCAAAGGTCCACCAAGACTGGCCCCATACTGCGCCTGCGTCAACGCGGTCTTGATTCGCTGCCCAGTCACAGCGTCGACCGGAGCAAAAACATTCGTGGCGTCGAGCCGATGGTTCCGGAAAAAGCCGTAGAGCCCTCCGCGCCACTGATTCGTCCCCGACTGCGTCACAATGTTCATGATGCCGCCGGAGGCGCGTCCGAATTCCGCGATACCGCCTGAGGTGATGACCTGGAATTCTCGAATCACTTCTTGACTAAAGAAAGTGCCGGCGAGATCTGCGGCATCATCATTGGATGAGAGGCCGTCAACCACAAAGCCATTGGCTAAATTCCGCTGTCCTGCAACCGAGATGCCGGTACCGGGAACGGCAGACGTTTCTGCGAATCGCTCATTGTTACCCGTGTTCGTTCGAGAGACGGCTGGTACGAGAAGAGCAAGATCAACGTAATTACGCCCATTCAACGGCAGCGTGGTGATCTCACGAAGCTCAATGTTGTTGGCCACCTGGGTGCGCTCCGTTTCAATCCGCACGCTTCCTTCGGTGACAACTATTACCTCAGTCAGGGACGCGACATTCAACGTGACAGGCACTTCCAGTGACTGGCCAACCGAAAGCGCGAGTTTTGCGGTATAAGTCGTGAATCCTGGCTTTTCAACCTTAAGCTCATAGGATCCCACCGGCAAAAGCAGAAAGCGGTAACGGCCTTCCGCGTCGGCTGTGCCCGTCCAGTTCTGGTTTCGGTCGGTGTTCAATATCGTGATGGACACGGAAGGTATGACAGCTCCCGAAGCGTCCACGACGCGAACGCTGACCGTCGCCGATGTCACCGTCTGCTGGGCAACGGCGTGTACTGTCAACGATGAAGCTGACAGGGTTATTACGGCAACAAACGATAGCACTCTCATGTTAAGTCGCATTCTTTGATCCTCCGCGTTCCAAATCGAAATTGAGTGCAAACTCAAACGGTGCGGCCCCTATATGTTTCCGCGCAGCAATAGTTCGCCGATATGCCTATGCCCGCGGTATAGGGGTACTGGTCAATTGTTGTCGTAGAAGAGTACTTCGGGAGGGGGAGTATAGACGGCCAGATCAGGCATGGAAACCGCCAGCTTCATGACGGGTACGACGTAGGCCACGATTCGCATTGCAGTCACAGGCTCATGCTCGATCGTGTTCCAATCCAGATTCACGTGTGTAAAGTGAATGGAGCCATGACAATCGTCCGGGTTTGTGGTGTGCTTCGCGGGCATGAGATCGCAGCAGCAGGTTAGAGCGCACAGCACACAGCTTGCGTGGAGTACGGCCCCAGCCATTACCACAATGAGTGCAAGCTTCAACATGATTGACGACGTCCAACTTGGCTCATCGACTCTACGCGCGCCAGGGAAGCAGTGTCAACTCGTTGCGAACGGTTTGTTCGCATTCAGCGATTCTGACATCCTAAATTGTCCCGGCGATTTTGTAACCCTCACGAACGAGCTCAGTCACCCTCAAGATGAGCCCACCTGCGAGGGGATTCAAGTCGGTAAAATACCTGAAAACACCTCAGAAATTTCGGGCGATTAGAAACACTCATTTGGGAATGGTTCTACTTCTCCACGGCTCGGATTCACCGAGGAACCTCACGGTTGCAAAGAGCGCCACCGCGGCTGTAGCAGCGAAATGGGTGCAGTATGGTGGTTTCTTCACCCGAGCAGAAACTTTTTGCTTTTTAGAATGTAATTTTCGCTGCAAGTTGCACCAGCCGTGGGGGGGCCGCTTTGACGACCTGCCCAAAGGTCTTGCTGTCACGGTCTCCATCGACGGACACGGGGCCGAAAAATTGAGTGTGGTTGAAGGTGTTGAACGTCTCCAGACGGAATTGCAGTTGTTTCGATTCGCTCAGCTTGAAGTTCTTCAGCAGCGCGAGATCGAAGTTCATGGCGCCCGGGCCATAGAAAGACCGCCGCGAAGCGGTTCCGGGGCTTCCCAGCGCGTTCGGAACAAATGCCGTAGTATTGAAGTACGGCAGGCCATTGCGCGGATCATGATTCAGGTTCAGCGGGCCCCCGATGTAGTCCGGCCGGTCCAGACTGTGATTGTTGACGCCATTCGGCAAACTTCCCTGCAAGGAATTGTCTCCGTCGCTGTGAAGGCTGACCGGAAAGCCGGTGCTGATACGAGTGATTCCGGAAAGTCCCCAGCCGTCGATCAGTGATTTGGGCCCATGTAGGAATCTGGCCAGAGGGAGTTGATACTGATAGTTCGCGACGAAACTGTGCTTCAGATCAAAAGCCGACAGAGCCCGAGTGCGCCTGAAATTGAAAGGGTCCACGGGATCCGAAATGCTGGAAGCCTCGTCGATGGATTTGCTGAAGGTGTACGCGCCGGAGATACTCAGGTTCGTGCCTGTGTGCCGCAGGCTCACTTCGAGCGAGTTGTAATTCGAGTTGCCGACGCTTCCTTCGTAATCGTCGTTGTGGAAGTTCGAGCCCAACGGACCGCGCGTACCCTGGAGTGTTTGACCGGACGCTGTGGTGTACGTTAAATCCTCGCCGAATGGCCCGCACGTCGGCGTTCCAGGAGCGACATTCTTGGGATCGCTTAAAGCCATGCAGAGCGCCGGGTCTCCCGGATTGGCGGAATACACGAGAAGAAGATGATGCGCCTGAGATCCGGCATAGCTGACGCTGAGTAAGGTGTCGGCACGCAACTGGCGCTCAATGGATAAGAAATAGTTTTCGTTATAGGGATATGAGTTGTGGGGCGTCGGCGCGGTCATGCCTGCTTGTGGCAGGAACGGCGAGAAATCGATGTTGGGATTCGGATTGTTTACACTCGCATTCAGCCGTGGGAATTTCAGCGGGAAGGGCTGAACGTGCTGCACGCCGTCTGCAGCGTTGATGAACGGCGTGGCGAAGAGCGGCGGAGCGGGACTCGTATAACTCGAGCCATAGGGCGGTTGCGGTTCATCGATCGCTATCGTGTTTCCTTGAATGACCGAATAGAAAAGGCCGAAACCGGCGCGGATGGACGTTTTCCCCGGTCCGCCAATGATCTTGCCGAGGAGTCCTTCTCTCTTACTAGGCGAATACGCGATGCCGATGCGTGGCGCAAACTTATTCTTTTGTGGAACCAGCGTGTTCGGAACTCCCGGGTCCGTCGGATAGACGAGGTTCGTTGGCGCGGTCGGGTAGACCTTCGACTGTTGGCCGAGCACGAACGTCGGAATCTGATCGAACTTTTCGGACCAGTATTGCATCAGGTCCCAGCGAATCCCGTAATTCAGCGTGATGCTCGGTTTCACTTTCCAGCTGTCCTCCAGGAAAGCCGCCGCATACTTGTGACGGCCGTAGAAAGTTTGAGAATCCGCCTGGTTGTAGTTGCTGGCAACACCGATGAGAAAGTCGGCGAAATCTAATCCAGTCTCCGTACCGAAAAAGGCAAATGATCCGTTGAATGTCGGATTCGGATTCACGTTCACCTGTTCGAAACTGGCCTGGAATCCGGTCTTCAGGCTGTGCGCACCGAGCACCTTTGAAAAATTGTCGGCTGCCGAGTACGTATTGTTCGCTTGTTTGAGATTCGTGATCGGCGTGCCCATTGTAAAGGCTGCGAAGAAA
>DATFXZ010000668.1:0-3714 GCA_035315305.1 Terriglobia bacterium
CAAGAAACACAAGACACGTTCTTCGATCGTGTTTACTGGTCGCCTGCCCTGCAGTACGCGCGAAATTCGGGGTTGGTCTCGGGACTCGGCACCTCAGTGGTCTATGACAGTTGCGTTCACGGATCATGGGCTCTTGTACGCGACAAGGTAAACATGTCCGGTACCGCTGCCCAAATCGGCGAGCAAAAATGGGTGGCGAACTACGTAGCGACCCGGCGAAACTGGCTCGCCACGCATAGCAATGCACTCCTGCACCGATGTGTATACCGGATGGATTCCTTCCAACAGCTCATTCAGGAACAGAGGTGGCAACTCGAACTGCCTCTCATCGTGCGAGGCATTCAAATCACAGCGGATCTCCTCATGATGCCGGCGGTTCGAGTGTCCGCGGAAGCTGAAGCGCATCGTCTTCTGAAACTCGAGACTCCATATATGATCGGTGAGGATGTCCTGGCATTACAAACTGCACTTGCCGTCAAAGGATTCGACGGCAAAGCAGACGGTATTTATGGTCCGCTTACCGAAGCTCGCGTCCGGCAATTCCAAATTCAGGCCGGCTTGAAAGGTGATGGTATCGTCGGGCCGGCAACGCGAGCCGCGCTAGGACTAAGCTAGGGCTCTCGTAGGAGACATTGCGACAGACTTTTCGGGAATGCCAGCCATAGAATTTGCCTCATGCTCAGGAGGTACCGCCATGGGCACTCTCTTCTTGGTGAATGTTCCTCACAACTGCAGTGATACCGAACTCGTCGAATGGATCGAGTCCTCCGGAATCACTGTGAAAAAGGTTCGCGTGATCCGGGACCTTGTTGCAGGAGTGTCCCCTAGTTTCGCTTACGTTGACATCGAAGAAAACATTGCCGTCGTAGATGCTGTCCGCACTTTAAACGGACAGCACATCCGCGAACGGAGCATCTTGGTTAGCGAGGCACGCAGAGGTGCAACCGCCGCATAGCCTCATCTGATGGGACCCGTCGTGCCGCTCCACGCGGGCGCGTCGCTTGCTGGAAAAGAATCTTCCGATGCCGCTTCGACTGGTTCCAGCGAGTGAGGCCACTTTTTCTCATCTTCGGCAGCAGTCGGGGTTTCGCCAGTCTCTATTAACTGCTTCAACTTTCGGAGTGCCTCTTCAACTTGGCCGGCCGGTTTCTCGCCGAGTAGTGTTGATACCACAGCCCCCACTTTGCCGGCGGGTGGATTGTACTGAAGCGCAACGCGAACAACGGTGCCGCGGCCGCCGGTGGCTCGCTCGAATCGCACGTAACCGGCGTTGTCGAGGTCTGCGCCATCCAACGATCGCCAGCCAATCATCTCATCCTTGCGATCAACCGTGATCTCCGCGTCCCATTCGAGAGTCATCCCGCCCGGAACCTTCAACGTCCAGTGAGAGCGCGTGGGATCCAGGACTTCAACAGAAAGAATGTTGTCGAACAACTTGGTAAGACTCGACAGATTTCGCCAAAAGCTATACAGCTGTTCGGCCGAAGCATTGATCGTCACCGACTTTTTAAACTTGATTCCGTATCCATATGGAAGAGTGTTGATCTGCTTCCCCAGCACGCTTCGCATCGCGTAAAATCCGGCGGCCGCGCCCGCACCAGCGATAAGGATCTGGACTTTTCGGTTCATGTTCAAACTCCTATGCTGCGCGTCGGTCGATTACTCGCTCTTCTCCCGGTGTGCTGACCCCTACACGATGCTCGTAAACCAAGGCGCCGCCTAGCCAGCCCGAAACAGCCAAAACAGCGATCGCGATGATCGACAGCACGACGTCAATCATCTCATTGCCTGGCGACGCGTTGTACCGAAGGCCAAGATTGAAAATGAACAACACGACTACGAAGAGGTTGAGGGCCAGGTGCGTCGTAGCGATCTTCTTCAGCCGGGTATCGGTGAGAGACAGATAATCAATGAAACCCGGAGCCGCTGCTAACAAGGCGCCGATAATGCCGCCTGCCATTAAGTAAAAGGCGAGCTCTTTCCAAAACATGTTATGCGATCCAACGTGATAGATAATGTCGCAGACAAGTGACCCAATCCAGAACGCAATCGGAAACACGACCAACATCGGATGGATTGGATGCCGTCGAATACTTGCTGGAGTATTCATATATAACCTCCGTCAAAATCTACCGAGCATCAGCATGATGATCAGAATGATGAGAATGACTCCGATCGTTCCTGACGGAAAGTAGCCCCAGTTACGGCTGTATCCCCATGCGGGGGTAGCAGCAATTAAAAGAAGCAATAACAAGATGATCAAAATCAGCATCAGTACCAAACCTCCTACGCAGCACGCTGCAAAATTCGGATGCGATCGAATGCATCCTTGATATCCATGTACTGTCGTTTCACGACGTACTGAACGTCGAGCGGCAAATCGGCCTTCAACGCTTCCTGATAATCATTCACCGCAGTTTCTTCCTCATGCTGGCATTCTGCGATCACGGTCGCTTCATCACGGATGCCCCCTACTTTGGCGGCCGTTGGCCGAAACGGGATGGTCTTATCAGGCGCTGTCCTGGCCTCATCGCTTTTGCTCGCTTCTCCACCTAGTCGATGTACCTCGGACTGCAGTTCTGTTATGAATTGGGCTCTCTGCTGTGAAAAGATGTTGAACAATCGCCGAAACTCACTGTTCTGGATGCTTTCGGCGGCGTTCCGAAATCCGTTCTGCCCTCTCGTGCACGTCTCGATTAGGTTGTTGAGCGCCGAGATCACTTCATGATTGTTCATATGAATCCACCTTCTCTTTAAAGAAGGGCAATTGCTATACCACTGGATAGGTCATGTGTTACCACACGCATGCCTGGACTTCCGTGTCCGAGTTACGGGAAATGGGTACGGAGACGGGAACAATTACCTGCCGGAGAGCTCAAGGTTCGGCAGCATACTTGCGGTGCGATACAAGATACGAGGGATGAATTCGTGAAGAAACGGATCATTTTGGTGGTCGAAGACAGTCCGACGGATGAAGCGTTGCTTGTGCGTGCGCTGAATAAGGCCGGAGTCACGAACCCCATCGTCACCGTGAAGGACGGACTCGAGGCGCTCGACTATCTCTACGGAACCGGACGTTACGAGTTCCGAAAAGCAGAAGAAGTTCCTGCCGTCGTATTGATTGATCTGAACCTGCCGAAGCTGGATGGCCTCGAAGTACTGCGGCGAATGCGCGCAGACTACCGAACGAAACTGGTGCCGGTTGCGATATTCACGTCATCGATCGAAGAGCAAGATCTCATCAACGGCTACAGCCTGGGCGCAAACAGCTACGTTCGAAAGCCAATCGAGTTCTCGAAATTCTCGAAAGTCGTGGCGCAGTTGGTGACCTACTGGGTCGAACTCAACGAACCGCCTCCTCCTGGAGAGAAGATCTGGGCGCATCATTTCGATCGTCCCGCGTAATAAATTTAGAGCAACTTGCCTAACTCCAGTTCAAGATCTCGTGTGAGCGACCCCCTGCCGCCTTCGGCGGCTCTCCCCCTCACGAGGGGGAGAATAAACTAGTCTCACCCTCGTGAGGGGGAGAAGCGAGCGAGGTCGCTTACACACCATCTCGAATTGGGCCTACGTGACGCTCCTCGACTTCCGTCACCGGACGCGGTGGCGCCTCCAATCATCCATTTCGTTGCGTTGTTCATGGCTTCATTACCACCTTTGTGCAGTCATTTTCTTTATCTCGAAACATGCGGTACGCGCGGGGCGCCTCGTCCA
>DATFXZ010000669.1:0-8916 GCA_035315305.1 Terriglobia bacterium
CGTCGCCGTAAGGATAATCGTGATGCCACGGAACCTCGCGTTGGTAAATAGCGTCCGGCGTCATGTGATAGCGAATCCGCGCATAAGTGAATTCAGCGTCTTTTGGCGGCTCGGAATCAAAGAAAGCCAAAGCCGGCCAGATCGAGAGCACTCCTAGAAGGATGCCCGCGAGGGTCATCAGAAGCCGCTTCATAGATTGATCCTGGAATTTCAGCCATGACGTGGAGCTTACCAGAAATTTGAAAATTGGACGATTCCTGCATTTCAAATCCGAAATCCAAGATCTCAAATTGGACGTACGTCGACTCTAGTGCCGTTCAATTTATATTTTGGATTTCGGATTTGAAATGCAGGAATCGTCCAATTCGAAATTCTTGCTTGGTGTTTTCCTCTCAGGAACTAACATTCGGTGCTTCGTTGTCCGTGGGTTCTCCGGCAGCCATCATCTGCGCGAGGATGAGTTGTCGTCCCTCTGCGCGGATCTTGGGGAGATGCGATCGGAACACAACAGCACCGACAATGCATACAGCACCACCGAGCGCAACAGTCGACGGAGCTCCCATGAGATTAGCCAGTATGCCTGACAGGAGAGCACCGAAAGGCGCCATTCCCAAAAACATCATCGAGTAAAGCGCCATGACCCGTCCTCGTAATCGATCCGGTACCATGCTTTGGATCAGCGTATTGGATGACGCCATTTGGACCATCATCGAGAATCCCACGGGCAGCAGCAGCAAGGTCGAGAACCAGAAATTTCGTGAAAGTGAAAACAACATCAGGCTGGTGCCGAAGCCTGCGCAGGCGAGCATTACCCAATTCCCCAGACCCCGTACTCCCTGCCTACCCGCGAGTACTGCTGCACCGAGTAATGCGCCGATCCCAGATGAGCCCATCAGGACCCCAAGGGCCTTCGGGCCCCCTTTCAAGATCTTGTCGGCGAATATAGGCATCAGGACGGAATACGGCATTCCCATCAGGCTTACAACGCCCAGCAACAACAGCAGAGCGCGGACAGGATGTGTCTTCAACGCAAAATGGAATCCTTCGAGAATGGCTTCTATGCGTGATCCTTGATGTTCGCGAGGACGGCTGTTGCCGGCTGTGATGAAGATCAACCCAATAATCACGGCCAAATAGCTCAAACCATTCAGGAGGAAACACCAGCCCTCGCCGACGAGTGAAACGAGAATCCCCGCTACAGCGGGTCCAATGATCCGTGCCCCATTCATCATCGACGAATTCAAGGCGATTGCGTTGATCAGATCCTCGCGGCCCACCATCTCAGCCACGAACGATTGCCTCACTGGAATATCGAAAGCATTAACGAATCCAAGCAGGATCGCGAGAACAATGACGTCCGAGACCTGTATCCGATGCATCAGCGTCAGAACCGCAAGAGGAAACGCGAGCATCATCATCAAGCTCTGAATGACGATCATCGTGCGGCGGCGTGGGTACATGTCCGCAACGGCTCCGGCGACGGGCGAGAGAAGAAAAATTGGAAATTGGGAGGCAAAACCGACCAGCCCCAACAGCGTTGCTGAACCCGTCAAACGGTAAACCAGCCAGGACTGCGCGACCGTTTGCATCCACGTCCCAACCAATGAAGTCAGCTGTCCCGCGAAGAACAATCGGTAATTTCTATGCCGGAATGCGCGCAGGCTTGCTTTCAATCTCGATTGCATCATTAAAAACAGCCAAACTAACTATTCTATAGTTGCTGTCTATGCCTGAGCTGCCGGACGTCCTTCTATATATCGAGTCACTCAAGCCGCGCATCTTGAACCAAACGCTCGAACGCGTGCGCCTGTCGAGTCCATTCGTAGTTCGTTCGGTGGATCCGCCGATCTCTGCTATCAATGGAAGAACCGTGGTGCAGCTTCGGCGGCTGGGTAAACAAATCGTGTTCGAATTCGACAACGAACTTTTTCTCGTCATCCACCTGATGATTGCCGGAAGATTCCAGTGGAAAGAGCATGGCTCAAAGATTCCAGGCAAGCTTGGGCTAGCTGCGTTCGATTTTCCTGCCGGCACGCTTCTGCTGACAGAGGCGGGCTCGAAGAAACGAGCGTCCATTCATGTTGTGCGGCACGAGTCCAACCTTGCTGCATTCGATCGCGGCGCGCTCGAGGTTCTTGATGCTTCCCTCGAGCAATTTCGCGATGCACTGACGCGAGAGAATCACACGCTGAAGCGCGCGTTGACAGACCCGCGACTCTTCAGCGGAATCGGCAACGCGTACTCCGACGAAATCCTCCATAGTGCTCGTCTATCGCCGATGAAGCTCACCTGGAAATTGACCGAGGATGAGATCGCCCGGCTTCACGCCGCGACGAAATCCACCCTCGTGGAATGGATTGAACGGCTGCGGGCAGATGCCGGTTCTGAATTTCCATCGAAAGTCACAGCCTTCCGGAAGGAAATGGCCGTTCACGGACGATATGGCAAACCGTGCCCGGTCTGCGGTTCGCTCGTCCAACACATCGTTTATGCAGAGAACGAATGCAACTACTGCGCGACGTGCCAGACCGACGGCCGATTGCTCGCCGACCGTGGCCTTTCACGCCTCCTGAAACAAGACTGGCCGCGCAGCCTGGATGACTGGGAGTTGCACATCGAAAGCCGGCGGAAGTAAAAACAAAACAAGCGACAAAAAGGTACAAAATGCTCAAAATCTTCTGTGAATCTTGTGCCTTTTTGTGGCTAAAATTCCCCCCATGCGAGTGACGGATCGCGAGCCGCTGTTTCAAACTTTATTCGAACGTTCGCCCGACCCGATCTTTATCGAAGACATCGGGGGCAACGTCCTCGACTGTAATCCAGCCGCTGCAGCCCTGCACGGAATGACGCGAGAACAGATCATTGGGAAAAATGTGACCGAACTGGTTCCTCCCGGATCTCGCCCTAAGATCGTAACGCTTCGAACCGGCGGCTCTCCCGAATTCGAAGGCTTCAGTCTCAGAGCGGATGGCCGATCTATTCCGGTTTCGATTCGTACCAGCAGTATCGAGTACCTTGGCCAGCCTGCTCTGCTGCTGCATGTTCGAGACATTACGGAATACAAGCGTTTTGAAGAGGAACTGCAGCGCGCAAACGACGAACTCGAATCCCGAGTGCAAAGTCGAACAGCCGAACTCGAACGCGAAGTTCAAGGGGCGCACAAAATGGAAGCGGTCGGTCGTTTGGCAGGTGGAGTCGCCCATGATTTCAATAACCTCCTGACCGTTATCATGGGCCGTTGCGAAGTACTGCTCGGGCGAGTAAGCAACGATGACGCAATGCGCCCCGACGTATTACTGATCTACGAAGCGGCGCAGAAAGCAGCCTTGGTAACGCGGCAACTTCTGGCGTTCGGTCGCAAGTCCTTCCTTCAGCCTAAGATCCTCGACTTGAACGCCGTCATCGGCAACATGAAGACGATGCTTCGCTCGTTGACGAGTGACAACGTGGAACTGACCAACGAGCTCAGCGAGGACTTGTGGAGCATTGAAGCGGATCGCGGCCAGATTGAACAGGTCCTTATGAATCTCGTCGTGAATGCGCTTGACGCGATGCCTGACGGCGGGAAGCTTCGAATTCATACAGCGAATGCCGAATTAGATGGGTCAGCGGGTGACTTCGGATTTCCTGTGAAGAGCGGACGTTATGTCATGTTCTCCGTTCATGACACCGGCCGTGGGATGAATTCCGAAATCCTGCCCCACATCTTTGAGCCCTTCTTCACCACGAAGGACAAAACAAGCGGCTCCGGCCTCGGGCTGCCGACAGTCTATGGCATCATCAAACAAAGCGGCGGATACATCACCGCCGCGAGCCGTCCCGGAGAGGGCTCAACATTTACAGTTTATTTGCCGGGGTTTCTCGCCCCTGCCCAGCCGCTGGAAGATAACCAGCGTGTTACGTTGGCCGCGCAAGGAACTGAAACCATTCTGCTCGCTGAGGATTCAGATCTCGTCCGGCAGCTCACACGTGAGATGCTTGAAGTTCGCGGTTACCACGTGCTCGAAGCATCGGACGGCAAGGACGCGCTCAACATCTGCAAGACATATGACGGACCAATCCACTTGACACTAACCGACGTTGTCATGCCTGGTGTGACAGGCCGAGAACTCGCCGAACAAGTGGCGCAAATTCGGCCGGACACGAAAGTGTTATTGATGTCCGGCTATACAGACGAAATCAGTAAAGCTGGTTTTCTGTATCGCGGTCTGCATTTTATCGAGAAACCATTCACATCGAACGCCCTCGCGCTGAAAATCCGCGAAGTTCTAGACCCTCCGAAGAATTAATAGTCCCATGCGCGTCCTTGTAACGCCCGACTATCGGACGCTGAGCCAGACTGCAGCGGAGCTCGTAATCAAAGCTCTGCGTGCGAAATCCCACCTCAGCCTTGGCTTGCCGACAGGCCGGACGCCGCTTGGTATGTATGAAGGGCTCGTGAAGAAGCACAGAGAGGAGCATCTCGATTTTTCGGAATTGAGGACGTTCAACCTGGATGAATACCTGGGACTGCCGCAGGACCATCCGAAGGCCTATCACATATACATGCGGCGGCATTTCTTTGAGCATGTCAACATGTCGCCTGCGAATATCCACATACCTGATGGAAGTCCCGGAATCGACGCGGATCGAGAGAGCGAGCGCTATGAAGAAGCCATTCACGACGCAGGCGGGCTGGATCTGCTGATTGTGGGCATCGGCGCCAATGGTCATATCGCATTCAACGAGCCCGGATCGACGTTTGATTCGCGAACCCGAGCCGTGGATCTTGCGCCGGAAACCATCGCGAACGCCAAGCACTATTTTGGGAGTGATAGCGTGCCGGCAAGAGCAATCACGATGGGTATCGGCACGATCCTTGAAGCCCGGCGAATTTTGCTCCTGGCCGCAGGGCCGTCAAAAGCGGACGCCGTAGACCGCGCGCTACGAGGTCCTGTGTCAACAGACGTTCCTGCATCCGCGCTGCAACTGCATCCGCGCGTCATAGTGATCCTGGATGAAGACGCGAATCACCACAGAGACGCAAAGACACAGAGAAAGTAGTGATTGCTAGCCGCCATCACCGGGATCCTCATCGGAACCGCAGAGCGGTGTATCGTCGTCTAGATTATCCAAATAGCCGTGGGGCAAGGCGACCTTCTGTGTACCCGTGGCTTTGCCGCGGACGACCCGCATCGCGGACGGTGGGAACGGCTGCGAGCGGTCGACGTCACAAAAGAGTTCTTCGAGCTGCTCGATCGTTTCCACACGCATTAGTGCGGCACGAATTTCAGATGTTATCCGGAATCCCTTGGTGTACCAGGATGCGTGGCGCCGAAAAGAATGCATGGCCAGGCGTTCTCCAAACCAGCCCGTAAGTTTGCGTGCATGAGCGAACATGATGTCGAGGACTTCGCCGAAGTCCGGGGGATCAGCTGGTTCGTAGCCATTGAACGCGTCGCTTAAATCGCGGAACAACCAGGGACGCCCGAGGCATCCACGACCGACGATGACGCCATCGCAGCCGGTTTGCCGCATCATTCGAAGCGCGTCCCCCGCTTCCCAAATGTCCCCATTGCCAAAAACCGGGATGCTAACCATCTGTTTAAGTTCCGCAATGGCACTCCAGTCCGCATGACCATGGTAAAGCTGCGCAGCTGTACGTGCGTGAAGCCCGACTGCCGCACATCCTTCGTCTTCCGCCACGCGACCCGCGGTAAGGAAAGTAAGGTAGTCCTTATTGATTCCCATTCGGAACTTGATTGTCACCGGCACACTCTGAGCATTCCTTACGGCAGCACGAACGATGTTTCGCAATAAATTCTTTCTTACTGGAATGGCTGCACCGCCACCCTTTCGCGTAACTTTGGGAACGGGACAACCGAAATTCATATCGAGGTGATCGACACGCCCTTCGTTGACAAGACGCTTGACCGCCTCCGCAACGTAATACGGATCCGTGCCGTACAACTGAAGACTGCGAGGCGATTCATCGGGACCGAAGTCGGCGAGCTTGAGCGTTTTGTCTCGACCATCGACGAGCGGCCGCGCGTTGATCATTTCGCTGACGTAGAGTCCCGCACCGAATTGCCTGCACACCGAGCGGAACGGATAGTTCGTCACGCCGGCCATGGGCGCCAAAACTACCGGCGGCCAGATCCGCATCTGTCCGACATTCACAGCCAGGAATTCTCCGGGTTCGGCAAGCTTAACGTCACGGTTAATGGCGCTTCGGTAGATCGAATGCATCGAAGCTATGTTACCAACAACCTGGAATCCCAATTGCCAAGAAACAGGACGAGAGGTATTAACGAGATGGCAAGGCTTTATATCGGCAATCTTCCGCATTTGGCTACCGAGTATGAACTTCAAACCTGGATTGAGGGACATGGTTTCAAAGTCGACGCAGTGCAAGTGATTAAAGATCTCGATACAGGAGCGTCGCGCGGTTTTGCTTTTGTAGAGTTGCCAGAGGTTATTGACCCTCAAGAAGCCGTGAATGCACTCAATGGTCAAAAAATGGAAGGACACAACCTTCGTATCAGTCCAGCCAGACCAGTCCCCTTAAAAACCGACGGGCGGCAAGCCGGCGGTACGCGCGCGCCTAAAAAGCGAGCGTCCTAAGTCCGGCGGGCATTGATGAGCTTGTAGCAACGGCATGCGGCTTTTTCCAACGCTTTACGGGAGCGAATGGTGATGGAGCCCGGCGTGTAACTGATGAGACCTGCGTTTTGTAGTGCGGCTGCCGCCTCAGAGATCGTTGCGCGCCGGGTACCTAAAACGGCAGCGATTGACTCCTGAGTGAACTTCAGCTCGTTGGTTCGCGCACGATCGCGAACCATCAGCAACCAACGACAAAAACGCTGTTCGATTGGATGGAGATTGTTGCAAATCGCCAGATACGAAATCTGGAGGATCAAGTTGTCGCAGTAAGCCAGGATCGCTTCGTGAAACGCTCTGCAGTTTTGAAAACATCGCCGCATTACCACATCCTTCGATACAAGAGCTTGACCTGATACTTGAACCACTCCGCGAAACGGTTTGCTTCTTCCCAAGATTCGAGAAAGTCCCGCCACGCCTTCGCTTCCTACTGACCAAACTTCGACACTTCCGCCTTCTCCGGTATCGCCCATGAATGAAATGACCGAGTCGACAGGAAAGTAAATGTCAACCGCAGGGATGTCGGGTTCGAAGAGCGGTTCACCCTTCAATAATTTCACTTCCTTCAATCCTGTGGAGAGAGACGCAAAATCAGCGGGTGGAAGATTTTCAAGTATCGAATTGGCGTACTGTTTTCGGACAAACATGACTTGTCCAGAACCTTTTCAAACAGGTTCGCTTGAAGTTAAAAGACGATGAACCGTGCCGACGAACCCGGTGAGGTCCACAATAGGTTTCGAGGCGTACTCATCGAAACCAGCGGAGAGGTACTTCTCTCGATCGCCTGACATCGCGTGGGCAGTCAGCGCAAGCACCGGAATGTTCCGCAGCTGTTCATGTTGCCGCACTCGCTTGAGAACTTCGACGCCATCGATGCCCGGCAGCCTTATATCCAGGACAATCAGGTCGGGAATGTCGACGGCAAAGTGCCGCAACGCCTCTTCACCGCTGCTGAAGCGAGTGACTTTGAATTCGTCACGCAGCAGATAGTAGAGCAGGTCGCGGTTGTCTTCCACGTCTTCGATGATGGCGATCTTGCGCATCGGGCCTAAAGGGACGGCGATGAAGGTAGCGTAAACGAAGGAAATAGTCTGTACGGAACCGTACATTCAGTGTAGGACTTTATGAAGATTGCAGGCGGCGAACACCATCCGACAGGATTCTGTAGCATTCGCAAGCCATACTCTCGAGACCAGGAGGGTCGAGGATCGTTAGCTGGCCGCGACTAATCTTGATCAGGCCCGCGCGCTGCAAGAGGCCAGCTGCTACAGTGACACTCGCTCGTCTCGTTCCGAGTAAACGAGCGATCAAATCGTGCGTGAGAATCAACACGTCGCTCTGTACGGCATCACGAGCAACCAGGAGCCAGCGGCACAATCGCTCCTGGAGAGTGTGATAACAATTGCAAATACTCGATTGCGCGATTTGAACAATAAAAGCGTTCGTGTATTTCAAAAGGAGATCGCGCAAAAACGGATTACGCCGAAATTCCTCGCATAACCTCTGACCGCGAATTCGGAATCCATCGCCGCTCATTTGGACGACAGCTCGATATGGCGTCACGCCACCAAGGATAGCGGGCACACCGACCATCCCTTCACGACCAACCAACCCGATCTCGACGGTGGCGCCGTCGGAATTCATCGAAAGGATGGAGACCAACGCATTGTTCAAGAAGTAAACGTGCTCGATCTTCTCATCCGGTTCGTACAGGACCGTGCCCTTCGACAACTCTATCGGTTCCAACGTTTGCAGCCAATTCCGTGAATCTGTTGGCAGGGCAGCGAGGATTTTGTTCATGTTCCCGTCGCTGATTTCTTCGTATTTTCTGGGTTTCATTAAACCGTCCAATACGTACACAGGATTTTATGCAATCACCCTTCCAAAAATCGGACGGCCAGCGGATATATTAGGCGCATGCTTAAGGTCTTTCGGAGCGGCAAGATGGCCGCAATACTGATGCTCGGTTTTGCGTCCGGCTTCCCTCTTTACCTAACGAGCCGCACCCTTCAAGCATGGATGACGGTGGCAGGCGTGAACCTCAGTGCCATTGGATTTTTTAGTCTTGTCAGCTTGCCTTATTCGCTTAAGTTCTTGTGGTCGCCCCTCATCGATCGCTTCTGCCTGCCTTTCCTTGGCCGGCGCAAAGGGTGGTTGTTTGTGACGCAGGTTGCACTCGCAGCAACCATCGCCGGCATGATCCTCCAGCGGCCCTCGCAGGCGCTTCAGTTACTCGCGATTAACGCCTTCCTCATCGCGTTTTTGAGCGCGACTCAG
>DATFXZ010000670.1:0-2454 GCA_035315305.1 Terriglobia bacterium
TCGGCCGCGGTAAACCGCCAAAGCGCACGCAATTTCGCAAGGGCACGTCGGGCAATCCAAAGGGGCGGCCAAAGGGATCGAAAAACCTCACGACTCTGATCATGGAGGCCGCTCGTGACAAAGTCACTGTAGACATCGACGGTAAACCCCGAAGAATTTCGGCGCTGCAAGCAACCGTCACCCAGCTCGCGAATAAGGCATCGCGCGGCGATCAGAAAGCCATGGTGCAGTTTCTCGATCGAATTGCAGAAGTTGAAGGCCGAGTTAGGCCGAGCGAATATCCGCTCAGCGACCCAGATCTAGAGGTGCTGCGCGCGGCTTATGAGCGTATGCAGCAATGCGAGCCAGAGAGGCGTGGCGAATAGCATGGCCCCCTCCTCGGCTCAGATGTATGCCCATGTGCTACGGCACGATTTGTGCGCGTTCATCCATCGATCTTTCCTCGAGTTGAACCCACAGACTCAGTTCCATTCGAACTGGCACATTGAACTGGTCGCCTCAAAATTAGAGGACGTGAGGCGGCGCCGTTGCAGGCGGTTGATCGTCAACATCCCGCCACGCCATCTTAAATCGCACGCCATATCGGTCGCGTTCCCTGCTTGGCTGCTCGGACATGAGCCGAGTAAACAGATTCTGTCCGTAACGTATGCGCAGGATCTCTCCGAAACACTCGCGCGGAGTTCCCGCAGTTTGATGACAAGCGCATTCTACCAAGCGCTTTTTGATACTCGATTATCTCGGGAGGCCGTTGCTGAGTTTGGAACGCCGGAAGGCGGCTATCGATTTTCCACGTCGGTCGAAGGCGTGCTGACCGGACGTGGGGCGGACATCATTGTCATCGATGATCCACTGAAGGCCGATGATGCTCTCTCGGATACACGACGTCGCTCAGTGAACGAGTGGTTTGATAATACGCTTCGCAGCCGGCTCAACAATCAGGAAATGGGTGCCATTATCATTGTGATGCAGCGACTGCACGCCGATGATCTCGTTGCCCATGTGCAGGAGGCCGAATATTGGGATGTGTTGTCGTTCCCGGCGATTGCGGAGGAGGACGAAAGCTATAGCTTTCAGAGTCCTTATGGCCGGAGACGAGTGGAGCGCAAGGCCGGCGACATCTTGCAACCTACCTTATTTTCAGAGGACACATTAAAAGCGCAACGTCATGGAATGACTGATTACAATTTCGTGGCGCAGTATCAGCAGAACCCGCAGCCGCCCTCCGGCATTATTGTAAAACGCGAATGGCTGAAATTCTATCGTCCTGACGAAAAGCCAGAGCGCTTTGACCAGGTTCTACAAAGTTGGGACACGGCGAACAAGGAAACGGAGCTCGCCAATTTCAGTGTTTGCACAACCTGGAGCATTAAGGATCGTTCGCTGTACCTCCTTGATGTCTTCCGCCGAAAGATGGATTTCCCGGATCTTAAACGGGCCATTCTCGAGCTGGCCCGACGTTATAACGCTACCGTCGTGCTAATCGAAGATCAGGCATCGGGAACGTCTCTGCTACAGGAACTGCGCGCCGATAACTCTGCTAATGCGCAGCCAGCGCCCAAGCGTGAGGGCGATAAGGCCATACGGTTACGGGCACAAACCGCAAAAATAGAGGGCGGCTCTGTGCTGTTTCCGAATGATGCGCCTTGGCTAGACGCGTATATGCGCGAGCTGTTGGGTTTTCCTAATTCGAAGAATGATGATCAAGTCGATTCGACGGTGTTCGCGCTCGCCTGGGTCACGGAGCATCCGGAGCCCGCTCTGTTGACGCATTACAAAAAAGAAGTGGAGCGGACGAAACAGGGTGCGCCAGCAAATGGCATGATACGTGTTTGGGTCCCGGGCAATTCGACGCATTTGCAAATAAGCGGCAGATTTGGGGATGTCCTTATTCCGCCGGACCGAATTGTTGAGATGACCGCGGAAGAAAGCATCGCGATTTTGCAGCAGGGAGGCAAGCGAATGGATTGAAGAGAGCAATGACTATGAAGGTATTTTGTTTGCTCCAAAATCTCTTCTAGGTTCAACGCAATAACTGACTTTCCTCAGTGATATTGTTGGACTTTGACAAGACAAATCGTCACGCCGAGACCCAAGGATCAACGATCGGAATCTCAAGATCGGCGAAATGTCGGACGTTTCGGGTCGCCAATGTGGCGTGGCGCGCCAGCGCAATGCCGGCAATTTGGGTGTCACGCATGTCCACCGGCCGGCCACTTTTCTGTCGCACCGCGGCGAGCGTTGCCGCTTCGGTCGCCGCGGCGCCGTCGAAATCCAACACACGGTTTTCTAAGTCCTCGTGCAGGAGCCGGTCAAACTCCGATTCGAGTCTTTGCCGCCGCCGACCTGATGGAAGCAGCGCCAGGCCAAAACGTGCCTCAAACAATGTGATGCTGGTGATCCAGATCGATTCGGCCGGCTGCCGGTCCAGCCATCGCACCACGGCCGTGTCAGGCG
>DATFXZ010000671.1:0-3678 GCA_035315305.1 Terriglobia bacterium
TTGTGTGGCGCCCGGTCATGGTCGGCCTGCCGTACGATACTGGAAAACGGTGTAATCCCGATTCCACCGGCAAGGAATACGCCCGGTTTAGCGGAATTTTTATGCAGCGTGAAGGAGCCCATTGCCGAGTCCATCTTCACGACGGTGCCAAGCGGCACTTTTTTCAGCGAGCGCTTGAATGCTGTGTCACGCATGCGGGTCGCGAACATTAACTGGTCTTCAAATGGAGCGCTTGCAATGGAAAAAGTGCGGACATTTCCTTCGGCGTCGGTTTCTGGGGGATTCAGCAACGTCAGATCAGCAGATTGTCCAGGCTTGAAATCAAATCCCGTCGGTTTCTCAAAGTGGAAGGCCATAGTGCCTTCCGCAACTTCAACTCTATTCAACAGCCTGGATGCGTATGCAGATACCGGAATTTCTTCAGCAGGCATGTTGAGGTTTACGGCTGGTATCCGTCCTTCTGCCATTGGGCGAACAGCGCGAGCTGGTCCGCTGTCCAATAGGGCCCGCCGGGTGGCATGGAAGGCGGGTCGTCTTCGTGGGGCGAAAGTGCTCGAAGCACTTTGTTAGCATGGTCCGGCATCGACATGAAGGTGTAGTCAGCCAAGTTTATCTTGTAACGCTTCATGTGCGAAATATCGATGGCGCGAAACAATGGCTTGATGTCACGCACGAATGAAACAAGGGGCATATGTTCTCCTTTCTCCCGATAGGAAGCTTCGGGCAGCTGGTTTATTTGCATTAAGAAAAAATTCCGTTTGCATTGTGACTTATCTGATACATCCCGCGACCGCTAATCGTGTGGCGTTCCCAGGTACGGGAACTCGTCCAACAGATCGCTGTGCGGCCCGACCTTATCTCCTGTCACCTTTCCGTTCGTGAGCATGGATAAGAAAACGTCGACAACATCGTCGGTCAGTGTCCGACCGTTGTGCGGAAAGCGTACCGGGCCGCGAGGGTCATAGGAAAGAATGTCTGGCAACAACTTTCTCGCGACACCCTCTGCCTCCTGAGGTGTATAGCCGCCTGTGTGTTCCAATTCGTGCGCGAAGACACCAATGAAGCGATCATCATTCGCCGGCTCCCCGCTTAGGTACGCCTCCCTCTTTTCTCCTGGGAGGAAGACTGCCTGCATTGGCCGCCCACCGCGGTCTGCTTGGACCCAACCTTCTCCAGTCTTGTCCACAGTGCGAGCCCAAATTCCCATCTCATTCTTCCCTAGAGCCGAATTGGGCAATTCAATCACGATACTGCAAACATTTTTGTCCTTGAAGAAGTCGTCCCCTGTGAACTGCATGTGATTGAAATTGCCGTTCACGTCGAAAAAGAAAGGATCGCTGCGCCAACCGAAGAAAAAACGGTAGTCGCCCGCTTTCGTCACCAGCGCTTCTCGCCCGACTGAGACCGGTGCTTCCTCGACGATAACTTCGCCGTTCTCGCCCACGCCAGCAGCTTGTTTACCTTGAATACGGCGCACTGTCGCGGTCTGCTTCCCATCTCCCGAAGACGCAAACTGCACGCTGTAACTAAGATCGGCAACTGTATCGCCGTCTGTGTCGATCTTGAATTGGTATAGCGCTCCTGGCGCGAATGGCTCCTTAGTCGTTGGCTCCGGCGAGTCCAATCTGAAAGACGGATGCACATTGAGGACGATTATTGACTTAACAGTGTCTCCTGGTTTGGTGAAAGCATAGAGATCGGTCATGTCCAAGCGGGCATCCCCGCGCGGAAACCCGAAGTTGGGACCTGAGGCGTGATGTGACATCCGGATTCTCCTTTCGTGAGATGCTTAGCGCCCGACTTGACCGACGTGATATCCTAACCGGTTCTCCACATCGCCCGGCTTGTGAAAGCCTTGCTCCATTAACTTCTTGATCCTCTGTTGCGCGGCCGGCCGCATGATCGAGGCAAAGCACACATCCCATTCCGGTGCGATTTCGTAGTCATGCGGCAAACTAGCCACGTCGGCGAAGTGCTTCGTCTCGCTGATCGCCCGCTTGTCGAACGATGCGATGCGCGTTGCTAACGCATCGACAAACGCGTCGAGTTCGGAATCCGGCAACGACCGGTTAACGTATCCATATCGTTCGGCCAGATCACCGGGGATGTCGTCGGCGCCCAAAAGTACTTCCAGTGCGCGTCCTCGTCCCATCAGACGCGGCAGCCGCGCCATCGGGCCGCCTCCAGGAACTATACCAGCTCCGACTTCAAACTGCGACAAGATGGCTTTTTCGCGGCTCGCGAAGCGCATGTCGCAGGCGAGGGCGAGCTCACTTCCAACACCAGTCGCACGTCCTCGAATCAATGCGATCGACGCAACCGGTGCTCGGCTCAGGCGCACCAACATGTCAGGCAAAGGCTGCAGCCCCGTGGGTCCCGGTGGCAGGCTGGTCGTGTCCTCGATCTTCGCGAGGAAATCGTAGTGAGTCAGGAAAAACCCTTCGATCGCACTGTCAAAGACGACCACTTTGACCTGCTCGTCAGTTTCCACGGCTGTAATGGCCTCGTTGAGCTGTGGAATCGTATCTGGCCCGAAGATGTTCAGAGGCGGGTGATTAATCGTCACGCGCCAATACGCGGGCGATCGTCGTGTCAGAAGGATCTGCTTCGTGTTGGTCGTCTCACTCATTTGTAGTCCCTTTCTAATTACAGCAGTGATTTGTCATAAACCGAGCTCGCTTAATCCCGAGTGATCATCCGGGCTCCGCCCAAGCGGCCAATGATTAGTCTCACGAGTGAACGACGGAATTGGAGGACGTGTCGATGCCTCTGTTACACTCATCGTGTTCCTCGGTTGTTGTTAGGCTAGCGCAACGATTTGAACGCCGCGCGCATTTCGTTAACGAATAGCTCCGGTTGTTCCCACGCAGCGAAGTGACAGCCTTTGTCGAGCTTGTTGTAATGGATCAGTTTGGGATACGCCTTTTCCGCCCAACTCCGCGGAGCCTGATAGAGCTCATCCGGAAATGCGCTGACGGCAGTTGGGATCACGACCCCCTTCGGCGCAAAAAAGGCCAGCTTGCTTTCCCAATACAAACGGGCGGAAGAGACCGCTGTATTCGTGAACCAATAGAGTGTGACGTTATCGAGGATATCGTCTCGCGTGAGGCCCTCGGGCTTACCGTCAAAGACGCGCGACATCAGCGCCATACTGGCTGCATCGTGGTCGAGCATCCAGGCGGCCAGGCCAACAGGTGAATCGGCAAGCGCATACAGCGTCTGTGGGCGGTTAGCCATCTCGTTGGCGTAACCAAGGCCGTGCTTGTAAAAATAGGCGAGCTGATCGTACGCGTGTTTTTCCTCGTCTGAGAGGCCTGATGGAGCCGGCGCACCGGCAAAAGCTGCCTTGTTGATGTTGTCTGGTACCGTCGCAGGCATGTTCGTGTGGATGCCAATCAATTCGTTAGGAGCGAGCAGAGCCATCTGCTCCGTGACGGCATTTCCCCAATCGCCGCCTTGCGCCACATACTTCTTGTATCCAAGGCGCTTCATCAGCTCGACCCAGGCGCGCGCGGTGCGAATCGGATCCCAACCGGTCGTCGTCGGTTTCCCTGAATATCCGTAGCCAGGCAGCGACGGGATCACTAGATCGAATGAATCTTCAGCGCGGCCGCCGCGCGCAGTCGGATTAGTCAATGGATCGATAATCTTCAACTGCTCGATGATCGAGCCTGGCCA
>DATFXZ010000672.1:0-3717 GCA_035315305.1 Terriglobia bacterium
CAACAAGGGCAAGTTGCCATTTCGGCAACCAATCGCAATATGCCGGGCCGAATGGGCGACGGTGATGCCTATCTCGCAAATCCTTTCGTCGTTGCAGCTTCCGCCGTTCAAGGGTACATTTGCGGGCCGGAAGACTTGCCAAATTACTGACTTACCCCGTAGATCTCCCAGGACCTCGCCCCGTAGTTTTACTGACTTTTTCCTTTACATCCAGGTGGCCTTGTAGGATAAAAGTCCCACTCAAAATCCATAAGGAGGGTTATCAGATGAGCCCAATGACGAATAAAGAAGGATTCGAATTAGAAATCCAGATTGAAGAACTCGAACCCAAGGTCGCGGCAGACGGCGGCGAAACCGTCCTGCCTCTGTGACGGCGACACACGGTCAAAAGCACTAATTTCGACCTGCGGGCGGCATCGCGCCGCCCGCTTTCCAGCTCTCCAGTCTATGCTATTCTCAGCCCATGAGGCTTGGCGTGACGGAGTACGTGGATTGCGCCCACTTTCTGCCCGGACACCCCAAGTGCGGGCCACTTCACGGCCACACCTATAAGATCGAGATCACTGTCGAAGGCCAGCCGAAGGATGGCATGATTATCGATTTTGCCGACCTCAAACAGGCTCTCCGTAACGTGCTGACAAATTACGATCACCGCTCATGGAATGATTTTCTCGAGTATCCGTCCGTCGAAAATATCTGCGAACTCCTCAGCGACAAACTGAAACGGCATCTGACGTTTCCGTTCACGCTTCGAGTCTGGGAAGGCCACGGCAAGTGGGCCGAGATAGGGAGTGCGTAGCAGAACAATGAAAACCCAAGAACACGAAGCGCGGCGAATGAAGATCTGTTCGCTTCTGCCGAGCGCTACGGAAATCCTTTTCTCATTGGGTTTAGGGGACCAGATTGTCGCCGTGACACACGAATGCGACTACCCGCCGGGTGCGGCATCAAAGCCCACAATCACACAAAATGTTATCGACCACGAGCGGCTGACGAGCGCTCAAATCGATCATCATGTCGCATCGAACATCGGCCGCCATGGAAGTATTTACAACCTGAAAGAAGACTTACTGCAAGCGCTGCAACCGGACTTGATCATTACGCAGGAGTTGTGCGATGTATGCGCGGTCTCCTACAAACAGGTTCAACAGGCCGCGAAGGTACTCGAAGGACGGACAAAACTCATCTCACTGGAACCGACGACGCTGGGTGAAGTGTTCGATAACATACTCCTGGTCGGCGAACTGACGGACCGCCAGGATGCGGCGCGCGAAACTGTTCGTGAATTACGAAACCGTGTTGGCCGCGTACAGGAGCGCGTGCGCGGTTTGAAAAGGCCTAAGGTATACGCAATGGAATGGCTCGACCCGCCGTTCACCGCAGGGCACTGGGTTCCTGAAATGGTGGGAATCGCCGGCGGCGATGAAGTGCTCGGTAAAGCGGCCGCAAAATCCGAGCGAATCACGCTAGACCGTGTCCTGGAAGCATCACCGGAAATTATCGTCCTCATGCCGTGCGGCTTTTCACTGGAACGGACGATCCAGGAGTACAAACGGACGACATTCTTGCCGGGCTGGACCGGTGAAGTCTACGCCGTAGACGGCTCTTCGTATTTCAACCGGCCGGGCCCGCGGTTGGTCGATGGTGTCGAAATTCTCGCGGAAATCTTTCATCCGAATGTGTATCGAGGTAGAGATGAACAGAATCGAAATTTTAAAAGGCTTTCTTAACGACAGTCCCAGGGACTCCTTTTCACGCTACGCACTTGCCCTCGAGTACGTGAAGCTGGGTCAGAACGAGGATGCCATTCAGGAATTCGAGACGGTCAGAAAGAATGACCCGGACTACGTTGCGACCTACTTTCAACTTGGCCAGGTGTATCAAAAGCTGGGGCAGAGGCACGATGCGGAGAAAACGTTTCGAACGGGCATTACCGTCGCCGCCAAGATGGGAGATGAGCACACCAAGAGTGAACTCGAGGCCGCGCTTGAAGGCCTGTTGTAAAGACGCTATCGGTGCAACCCGCGGCTATCGACCTTTCAGTCGGTCGAGTAGTCTTTTCTCCTTCGCCAAAATCTGTTCTTCCGTGCCGCGTCGCGCGATTGCGTAGTCATTCATATCCACAAGCAGGAACGACGCGAGCAGCGGAAATTTTTCTTTCACTAACCGATACTTTTCCTGCTCGATGAGCCTGTAATCCGGATGCCCTTGAGACACGGTCCTTAGTTCGGTCTCCCAGAATAGCTGCCGAAAGTTCTGCCACTGATAAAACCGCACCCGGTAAGCCAGCGGCACGATGTATTGCGCCAGGTCCGGATCGATAGCGTGGACTTTTTTGAAAAGCCGATTGGCGCGCTCCAGCGCTTCTTCAAATTGGACGGTGAGCCCGGCATGTTGAAGCTCGATGGGCGTGCTGTAACCGTGAAACGTGGAGAAGATCTGGCGTTCCTGCGTCATCATGCGGTGACGATGGAGGTCCCGGTATGATCCGATATCCATCCCAATCTCAAACCGCAAATACGCGTTTTCGAAAGCTCTCCCCACTTTTTGCCAGCGAGCCGATCGCTTCCAGAGATAGCGCTCGAATATCGTTCGCTTTTCTGCCTCAGAGAGAGCTCTTGCTCGATTCAATGCATCATCCCAGCCGGCATGCGACTGCTGAAAAATGATTGCGGCGAGAATCTTCGTTTCTGATTCCGGGTCGTACTCGACCAACCGGACCTGCGCGTTTGAACTACTCTCGACAGGTTGTTCGCCGAGAAAACCACGAACCTCGGCGTACCGCCGATTCAGATACGTTTGATAGTCGCTGGATTTCTCATCCGTAACTCGCAATAACAACGACGGAATTTCCGTATCCAGCTCACGCTTGATCTCCTGAGAAAACCACCGTAACTCGCCTAGTGGGTGGCGTGCCGTACGGTTGATCAAGTACTCGAACGCCTGAGCGTTTCCCCGGAAGGCGACTTGACCAAGTGTTGCCATCGGCAGGAGGCCGCGCAGCGTATCGAATGCTTTTTTCTCGAGAATGGAATCCTTCTCGTCGAAGTTTTTCTTGAGCCAAGCCTGGAGCGATGGCAAAAGCGCCACATAGGTGTCGAACAAGTAGTCCATCGTGGCGACATATTCGCTAAGCAAACGCTGTCGCTCGAAATCCGGTTTAGGAATGTAATAGAGATAGCGGCCGCCGACTTTCGAACCGAAGTTAACGTAACGTGTGGATTTTTCGATCGGCTCAAGCCCGACCCGCTGATCCTCGATGAATTTCATCGCGACCTGCGAAATTCCCCATACGATGACATGAGCGCCGGTCACCTGTGCGATCGAGTCATCGCCATACTGTGACAGCCATTTCGAATAGAAGGCTTGAGCGCGTTGGTTATTGAGGATGTGCTTGAACCCATGCTCTTTCAGGAATCGGACTGTGTCTTCGAGTTCGGCGGCAAGACGGTCGTCCTCACCATGGATGATCGGGTAGATGTATTCCTTCAATAGAACTTCGAAAAGCGATCCCGAAGCTCGACTTGCTCGCGAACATAGCGCGCCCGTAATTTCCGGCGGAAGATTGCGCAATACAGACACAATGCCGTCGGGATTACTGGCGAAGGCTTCCAGAAAGTAACGATCCCGTTCCGACCAATTCCCCGGAGAGAAATCCGGCCGGTATTCATCTAGAATTTCGTGCATGGCTAAGGAGCCTACGTTCCTTCACGGCCT
>DATFXZ010000673.1:0-2023 GCA_035315305.1 Terriglobia bacterium
TTTAAGATCTCGGATTTCGGATTTGAGATGCAGGATTCGTCCAATTTCAAAATTTTCTTCAAGGAATCGTCTTCAAGACATCGTTCAAGACCGGAATGCTCTGCACCGACGGCGGGGTGCGCTCCGGTATTGACTTGATATATGCGTACACATCCGCAAGCGCCTGTGGAGATTGATCGCCAAACGCCGGCATGGCATTAGCTGTCGGCTTTTGCACAAAGCGGATGAAATCGGCTTGCGTACGGCGCATCGGAACCAGACGCGGTGATCCGGATTCTCCAGTGGTCCCATGACACGAAGCGCATTTGAAAGCGGCTGTGAATAGCGTTTTGCCTCGTTCCGCATTTCCCGTGAGGTTTGCTGCCGAGTCCTGCGCCTGTCCGCCGGTTATCGTCGCGGGAAGTATCATGGCTATGAGAAGAAACAACCAGAATACTTTCATCTCTCCTCCTATCTAGCCTGCGAAATGACGTCTACAAGCGCCGGCTCGCCGGCACGCACGCGCGCTAGAGCCCGCTGGAGGGCTGGAGCAAGCTTATTCGGATCTGTGACAGGTCCCTCGGCGTACAAGCCGTAACCTTGTGCAATTTTCGTATAGTCGATATCCGGATTGTTGAGCGTTGTTCCGATGTGTGCGTTGTCGGTTCCACGACCACGCTGGGAGCACATTCGCTGCACGATCATCACTTCAGCTTGATACCCGCGATTGTTATGGACCAGAAACAGGAGTGGGATCTTGTGATGTGCCGCCGTCCAAAGGGTACCCGGTCCGAAGTTCAGATCGCCGTCGCCGACAATAGCAACCGTCAATCGACCCGTGCCCTTGTTCGCTAGTGCGACACCGACAGCCGCTTGCGTGTCGTATCCGATACCGAATCCGCCGCAGTCGCCCCAGTAACGATGGTGCTTGTCGAAATTCAAGAGCACGCGCTGCCAGTCGCCCGTGAACTGATGTCCGGAGCCGATGCTCCAATCGTCGTTCTTAATCTGCGCGCCGAGTTCCGCGATCATGCGCTGGATACTGATCGGACTCACATCCCATCCGAATCGCGCTTCTTCAAGTTGTTTCACCCGCTCTTCATGATGTGCGGCGGCAATTTTAGCCCCACGAGCATCGAACGATGTTCGCTTGTCAGGTGTGGTCAACCGCCTGATTTCTTCGATAAGCGATGGCAGTGTCGCCTCTGCGTCCGCCGCGATAGCGAGATCCACTTCGGAGTAGTTTCCGTAGTCATGAATATTTCTTCCCTGAGACAAATACTCGGCGCAGATGCTGATAGTCTTTCCGCCGTTGGCTCGTGCGTTCCGCGCCGCGGCCGACATGTCGTTGAGCTCGAGGCCGAGAGTCACGTCCGGTCGATACCCTGCTCCGCCTCTGCCGTTGAGCTTGTGGCGGTTTGGAAAATCCTGCCACGATCCATACGTGCCGACGAACACGGGCGCCTGCAAAAGCTCGGCAAGCTCAATCATCAGGTCCCAACCTTTCGGCGTCCGCGCAACTTTTCCAATCGTGATCAATGGCGTTTGCGCGTTGACGAGGAACCGCGCGGCTTCCTTTACGGCGTTTGTGTCACCTTGCGGAGGCGCAGGCATCGTAAGTGCCGGTATGCGTAAGCGAGATCGATCCTGAATTCGGGACTCCTGGAGGGCAGAGTCGACGACAAGCAGCGTCGGTCCCATTGGAGGTGTTCTTCCGTACGTATACGCTTTCACTGCAGCTTCGGCAAAACGGTCCAGTGTCGTGGCCTCATCGTCCCACTTCGTGTAGTCGCGTGCGATCGCGCCCATGTCCTGAGCACTGTGCGGGCGATTAATGTTGCTGGTCGGGTTCCGGTTGTGACCCACGAAAACGAGCATCGGAACACGATCGCACCAGGCCTGGAAGATACCGAATGATGCGTGCAGCAATCCCACGGTGCCGTGTACGGCGATCATCATCGGCTTGCCCGCCGCCTTCGCATAACCATGAGAAATCGCGGCAGCTTGCTCTTCGTGAAGGCAGGTCAGCATCTCGGGCTTCTTG
>DATFXZ010000674.1:0-4351 GCA_035315305.1 Terriglobia bacterium
CGGCGATGCGCAACCCGAATCCTTCGGTGATCCTGATTCCGGGTCTCGGGATGATTGCGTGGGGCAAAAACAAGAGCGAGTCGCGCGTGACTGCCGAGTTCTACAACTGCGCGATCGAAGTTATGCGTGGTGCGGAGGCCATCGACAAATACGAAGCCATGGATCCGCAAGAAGCATTCGACATCGAATACTGGTCTCTGGAAGATGCCAAACTGCGCAGGCTTCCGAAGGAAAGAGAGCTCGAACGAACGATCGTTGCGATCGTTGGCGCAGGCTCGGGCATCGGCAAGGCCACAGCGCACCGTCTGGCGAAAGAGGGCGCGCATGTCGCTTGTGCAGATCTTGATGTTACCGCGGCGAAAGCTACCGCTCAGGAAATCATCACAAAGTATGGTGCAGGTATTGGCATAGCGGGATCCGGCATCAGCAATTGCGGTCCGGCGATTGATCTTCCCTGTGACATTGCCGATCGATCCAGTATCGCGGTCATGCTGGAGAACACAATCCTCGCTTACGGAGGTCTCGACTCAGTCGTCATCACAGCAGGTGTTTTTTGTCCACCAGACAACGCGGGTCGTATTGAAGACCGCCAGTGGGATCGTACTTTCGCCATTAACGTAACAGGCGCCTACACCGTTGCTGATGAAGCCAACAAGATCTTCAGCCGGCAGAATCTGCACGCGAACATTGTCATCCTGACGAGCGCCAACGCCATTGTCGCGAAGAAAGGGAGCCTTGCCTATGATGCCAGTAAGGCTGCGGCCAACCATCTGGTGCGCGAGCTTGCCGTGACAATGGCTCCGCTGGTTCGGGTAAATGCGGTTGCGCCCGCTACTGTGATCAAAGGCAGCACAATGTTCCCGCGCGATCGCGTGATCGCTTCCCTTCAAAAGTATGGCGTGCGATTCGATGAGAACGAATCAACGGAGCAACTGCGCGAGAAACTGGCCCAGTTTTACGCCAAACGATCGCTTACTCAAGCCACGATCGAAGTGGATGATCAAGCCGAGGCAATTTTTCTTTTGGTTTCGAATCGATTGTCCAAAACGACGGGCCACATACTTCCCGTGGATGGCGGTCTGCAGGATGGTTTCCTGAGGTAACCGATATGAATTTTGAAATTGATGACGGCTTCATCGCTGAACAAAACAGAAAGGCCGAAACAGAACTCGCCGAAGATTACGACTATCTTTCAAAGAAGCTGCATCGAAGGAACATCGATATCGACAATCTCACTGCTTTGGCGCGAGCACTCGAAGTCGCCGTTCCATCCTGGGGCGTTGGCACAGGAGGAACGCGTTTCGCCCGTTTTCCCATGCCCGGCGAACCTCACGATATCTTCGAAAAAATCGAGGACTGTGCCGCCGTCTTCAAACTTGTGCGGTCGACGCCGGCTGTTTCGCTGCACATCCCTTGGGATAAGCCGGCAGATCCTGGCGAGCTTCGCAAGTTCGCCCGCGAACGCGAGCTCCATTTCGATGCGATGAATTCCAACACATTCCAGGACCAGCCAGGCCAGTTGTTCTCGTACAAATTCGGTAGCCTCACGCATCCCGATCCAGGTGTGCGCCGCCAGGCTGTGGAGCACAACATCGAATGCATCGAAATAGGCAAAACGCTCGGGTCGAAAGCCCTAACTGTGTGGATCGCCGACGGCGGAAACTTTCCGGGCCAGCTACATTCTCGCCGCGCACTCGAACGGTATTTGGAAAGCATGCATGCAATCTACAAAGCGTTGCCCGACAACTGGCGCGTGTTTCTCGAACACAAACTTTATGAGCCGGCCTTTTATTCGACTGTCATCAATGATTGGGGGACTAGCTATTACTGTGCGCGTGAGCTCGGACCGAAAGCATTGTGCCTTGTCGATCTCGGCCATCATGCGCCGAACGTGAATATTGAAATGATTGTTGCGCGGCTAATTCAGTTCGGTAAGCTCGGTGGATTTCATTTCAACGATAGCAAGTATGGAGATGATGATCTCGATGCCGGTTCGATAAAACCGTTCCAGTTGTTCCTAGTCTTCAATGAACTCGTCGATGCCGAACTCTGCAGCGTCCCTTATTTTGATCCGGCATACATGCTGGACCAGTCTCACAATGTGACGGATCCCCTCGAGTCCCTCATGATGAGCGCTATCGAGTTGACGCGGGCTTATGTTCAGGCCCAGCTCGTTGATCGGCAGCAACTCACCGAAGCTCAAGAAAAATGCGACGCGCTGGCGTCTCTCGCGATATTGAAGGAAGCCTTCACGACTGATGTTGCGCCGATCCTAGCTGTCGCTCGTGAACGTACCGGTGGTGCGATCGACCCGATAGGAACATATCGCGCCAGCGGTTATCGGCAACGAAAGGCGGACGAGCGTCCTGCCTCTAAACGGGTTTCAGCCGGGATTATTTAAGTATTAATGAAGGACCCACTCCATGTTGCAGTTGACCTTGGCGCCGGCAGCGGTCGGGTGTTCATCGGAGGTGTGTCACCGACGGAACTACTGCTCGAGGAGGTTCATCGTTTTCAATACACCCCGAGCAACGGCGATGGGCATTTGAGATGGGACATCGCCCAGATTGTTCGCGATATCAAGACTGGTTTACGCGAGGCGAGCAAAGGGTCTCGGGACCTTCGTCGTCCAGTCTTGACCATCGGGGTCGATAGCTGGGGCACCGACTATGGTTTGATCGATGGCCAAGGCCAACTTTGCGGGAATCCCATTTGTTATCGTGACAAACGAACGCAAGCCACCATCGAAAAAGTATTCGGCCTCGTGTCGCGAGAAGAAATCTTCAATCGCACAGGCATTCAATTTCTTGTCTTCAACACCTTGTTCCAACTGCACGCGCATCTTGAATCCGGAATTCCCGGCAATGCGAGCCGATTACTGTTGATTCCGGATTTGATCCATTTCTTATTGACGGGAAAAGCTGTTACCGAATACACCAATGCCACGACGACGCAAATGGTGAGTGCGCGAACGGGCACCTGGGATCACAACTTGTTGTCATCGATGAATCTTCCGCATCACTTGTTGTGCGAAATTGTTCCGGCAGGAACGGATCTTGGACCAATCAAGAGTGCGGTAGCACAACCATCGGGCCTGGACGGCGTGCATGTGATTGCGCCGGCAACCCACGACACGGCCAGCGCTGTTGTAGGGACTCCACTCGAGGATGGATTCGCCTATGTGTCCTCGGGAACATGGTCGTTGGTCGGTGTCGAGCGCGATACACCGATCATCAATGCCGAAGTGAGCCGGTGGAATTTTACAAATGAAGGCGGCGCTTTCGGTACGGTTCGGTTCCTGAAAAACGTCATGGGACTCTGGATTCTGGAGTCGTGTCGAAACGAGTGGCAAGAAAACGGTTTGGATGCGAGCTATAAAAGTCTGCTGGCTCAGGCCTCCAAACTCGCAGAGACGCCATGCTTCATTTTTCCGGACGATCCACGCTTCTTGAGTCCGTTAAGTATGCTGGAAGCATTGGCACAACATCTGAGCGAAAGCGGGCAATGTGTGCCTGCCGATCCTCCTACGTTAACTAAGGTGATTCTCGACTCGCTCGCGATGCGCTACGCGTCGGTGCTGCGTAGCATTCAATCATTGACGGGCCGAAAGATCAGTGGTGTTCACATTGTCGGCGGCGGCAGCAAGAATGATTACCTCAATCAAGCGACGGCAAACGCCACCAATCTGCCGGTAGTCGCCGGACCCGTCGAAGCGACGGCAACAGGAAATGTGCTGCTTCAAGCCATCGCATCGGGACGTTTCACCTCACTTGATGAAGCCCGCGCGTACGTCGCGCGTAACGTGCGACTGAAACAGTTTACGCCGCGGCCAGTGTTGGAAGAAGTATCCCGCCGCTACGCCGCTATCGAAGCACGCTGGATCGAAGACGAGACCAGTCTCGTCGGCCGCGACCTATCTCGCAGACAGGCTTGACACCTGTGCTTCGCCAAAACCTGAAAGATACCGAGCGAAACAAAATCGACCGATAATTTCGCCCGCAGTGTTAGTTCGCCACACGCTACAGTTTGGGCCTGGAAAAGAGATTTCCCCGGGAGCAGAATCGCAACCATGAAAATTCTGATGACAGCCGTAATCGTGCTCGCGCTCGCGGCGACGCAGTCCAGCGGGCGAGATCCTGCAACTGTAATCTTGAAAACTCAACGCCGCGCTGTTCAGATCGACCATTTCTTCTTCGAAACCGCGCGAGGCCGCACGCCGCTGCCAACCGAATTGACACACGGCGTGCTCACCGTTTCAAACCGTCGATGGACGGGCGAAGCAATAACTGCGGATGGCCACAAGGTTCGTCTCACAATCACACCGCAAGGTACGAATTTTGATTTCTCCATG
>DATFXZ010000675.1:0-4984 GCA_035315305.1 Terriglobia bacterium
GCCGAGAACGCTCCGCAAAATCTCTTCCGTGTGCTCGCCAAGCAGCGGCGATCGCCGCACATCAGAAGGTGAATCCGATAGCTTGATCGGGTTGCCGACCGTCAGGTACTTGCCGCGTTTGGGATGATCGACTTCGACCACAGTGCCTGTCGCCCGCAGGGCCGGCTCTTCGGCGATTTCCTTCATCGAAAGGATCGGACCGCAGGGCACCTCGAGCGGGTTGAGCGTTGCCATGATCTCCATCTTTGTCATGGTCATCGTCCACTTCTCGATTTCTGCAAATACCTTATCGAGTCGCGGGAGCCGTGCCTCCGGAGTGCTGTAGTCCGGGTCGGTGAGCCAATCCTCGTGACCGATAACTTTGGCCAGGGCGGGGAAGGCCTGCGCCTGCGTGATCACGTAAATGTAAGCGTCCGGATCAGTCTCCCAACCCTTGCACCGAACGATCCACCCCGGGTGGCCTCCACCTGACGCATTGCCGGCGCGCGGAGCGGCGTCACCGAATTTGCCGTTGGGATACTGCGGATATTCCTTGAGTGGACCATGCTTGAGCCGCTGCTGATCGCGCAGCTTCACGCGGCAAAGGTTCAGGACGGTGTCCTGCATTGCGCAGGTTACTCGCTGTCCGCGGCCGGTTTTCTCGCGATGAATTATCGCTGCCAGGATTCCCGCCACCAAATGAATACCGGTGCCGGAATCGCCAATCTGTGCGCCGGTCACCATGGGGAATCCGCCGATTTCGCCCGTGGTTGACGCCGCTCCACCGGTGCACTGCGCGACGTTTTCATAGACCTTGCAATCTTCGTAAGGACCGGGACCAAATCCCTTCACGGAGGCGTAGATCATCCGGGGGTTGATTTCCTGAATTCTTTTCCACGGAAATCCCATGCGATCGATGGCACCGGGCGCGAAGTTTTCAACCATGACGTCGGATGTCTCGATGAGCTTCGCGAAGATCTTGGAGCCGGCCGGAGTCTTGGGATTGAGCGTAATGCTCCGCTTGTTGGAATTCAACATCGTGAAATAGAGGCTGTCGACTCCCGGAATGTCCCGCAATTGGCTGCGCGTGGGATCGCCCTCGCCGGGCCGCTCGATCTTGATGACATCGGCGCCGAACCACGCCAAAATCTGAGTACAGGTCGGTCCGGACTGCACGTGTGTCATGTCCACAACCCGGATACCCTCTAACGCTTTTTCCATGATTACCTTTCCCCTTTAAAATTATGTTGCCAAAAGTGGTCTGACCAATTATAGTACAAAAAACAAAAAGTGGTCTGACCAATTTTTTCCAGCGGGGACGGTAGTATGGCGAAAGCCAAGAAGGCTCCCGTTTACGAAGAGGTCATGGTTCGGCTTGCCGGCTTGCTGCAGCAAGGCCGGTTGAAACCGGGTGACCGCTTGCCCTCCGAGCGCGCTCTCGCCGAACGTATAGGTGTAAGCCGGGCGACGATTCGCGAAGCTCTTCGTGCGATGCAACTGAAAGGGTTAATCGTGAGCCGCCGCGGCGCCGGAAGCTTCATTGCCGGTGGGACGTCTGAAGACCTGGCTGACGCTCTGCATCATCTCGCGCTTCAAGACATTTTCGAGCTGCGGTTGCTTATCGAGCCTTCGATTGCAGCTTTGGCAGCAGAACGCGCGACGCGCCAGGATCTACTTCGCTTGGAATCCATCCTTCAGCAGCAAGAACGAGAACTGAAGGAGAAGCGGATGGCAGGTGTGACGGATGCCGCCTTCCATTCCGCGCTTGCCGAAGCGACCCACAATCGCGCGCTCCTGCAAGTCGGCGCAACCTTGATGAAGGTGATTTCCCCGAGCAGAAACGAAAGTCTTCAGACACCGGAGCGTGCGCGTCTTTCGCTGGCTTCACATCGGCGCATCGTAGAGGCGATTCAGGCAGGTGATGCTGTTGAAGCGCGACATGCGATGGAAGAGCATATTCGTTCGATAGATCCAAAACTGTTCGGCCTGCGTGGCGGAGGGCGTTTTACGCCTATACCCGGCATCCAGGCAAACCGGACCGTAGGAGGTATCCATTGATCAAACGCGTTGAAATCAACTATCGCGGTATTTTTCAGAAGAATCTCGGCAAGAAGATCGGCAGCGATATTGTCATTATCGCCAGCCGTATGGGACGCATCGGTTTTTCTAACGGGCGTTACAGCGATTCTCCCGAGCGGAATGGAATTCCGTGCAAATACTTCGCCTTCGTCTCGCATGATCTCCCTGAAGAGGAGCTCGAAGCGGAGTGCGGCGCCAAGCTGGATATCGATCAGTGCGACATCTCTGTCGTGCTCGACGACACAATGGTCAAAGGCGTCGAGCCATGGGGTTGGCATGGCGTGCGCCCGATCAATGAAAAAGTGCAGGAGGGCGGAACGCTGCTCGTCGCGACAAAAAAGAGCCACGACGAGCTCTTACAGTTCATCGCGAAAAAGCCATACAGCTGGAAGCTTGCCACCTACGAAGGCGATCTCAGTTTCGGTGGCCTTTGGGTTTTTAGAGATGACCTCACTCACGAAAGAACGCTTGGCGCCGTCGCCGGAATCGATCCGGACATCATCGGCGTTGAAGCGGTCGAAGCTTATTTACGTTACAAGAACCCGAAAGAGCCGGCCCGCGCCGAAGCTGCGCGCAAAGCATATGAGGAAGTGCGTAAAACGGTGAGGACAGTTGAACCTGGAAAGGGGATCGAATGGACGCATGAAATCCCGGTTCTTCCAAAATGGTTCCAATTTATGGAAGGTGCCGCTGTTCCCGCGGTCAAACGCCATTTCGAACTGGGGCCAAAGGGCCAGTCTCGCAACGAGACATTTAAACGCGGCACGACGAAAAATCAACGGCCCGTTGTGCGATTTGATCTTTGCACGAAATGCACTCTGTGCTGGCTTGAATGTCCAGACCAGTGCTTCGATCAAACACCCGATGGCCTATACGACATCGCGTTTGAGTACTGCACCGGTTGCAACAAATGCGCGCAGATTTGTCCGGTAAATGAGTGCATCGTGATGGTCGATGAGCTGCAATTTGAAGACAACAGCAGCCCATGGGAAGCCTATAAAGAGAATCCTGAAAAGTACGTCGAATGGGCCGAAACCAAGAAAAGTAAGGGCCGCTACATTCATCCGATGGTAACGGGAACCGGTCTCGAATTTCTTGAAGGCGAGGTCGTACCACTCGGCGGAAAACGCGCCGCTCAAAAGACGCCGGAGGCTTGAAACATGATTGCTGAAGAATCCAAAACAACGAACATTTACGAACGCGAAGATTTGCTGACTGGCTGCCAGGCAGTCTCTCAAGCGGTGCGTCTGGCCGATGTGGACGTCATCGCCGCGTATCCGATCCGCCCGTATACGGAGGTGATGGACGCTCTCTCGAAGATCATTGCAGATGGCCAACTGGATGCCGAGTACATCATCGCGGATAGCGAACATTCCCAATTCGAAATTGTGAAACATGCCAGTTCGGTCAATGCTCGCGCATTCGCAGGTTCCAGCGGTACCGGCTGGTGCTATGGCTTTGAGGCATTGGTCGTGACGGCGACAGACCGCTTACCTGTGCTATTCCTTGTTGGCAACCGCGCGCTCGATGATCCAGGAGCATTTGGTGTCGAGCACAATGACGCCATGGCTGTGCGCGATATGGGGTGGCTCCTATGCTGGGTAACTACGCCCCAGGAAGCGCTCGAGCATGTGTTGATCGGATATCGTGTCGCAGAAGACAAGCGGGTGCGCATGCCGATGGCTTTGGCTATGGATGGGGCGTTCCTGACCCACTCGCAGCACATGGTTAAAATTCCAACCGCCGAAGCCGTGCGCCGGTTCTTGCCACGTTATGATCTCGGCGACGGCCGATTGCATCCGGATAATCCGATCTCTATCGCGCCACAAGTCAATGAAGACTGGGTTATGGAGTTGCGCCGCCAGAACTGGGACGCCGCGCGCCGCGCGCGGGGAGTCATCAAGCAAGCCTACAGTGAGTTCAATGCGATTTTTGGTGAACGTTACTCCAATCCGTTCTTCACGGAGTTCATGACCGATGACGCGGATACGGTTCTGATTGGGCTTGGCACGGTCTGTGCGCCAGGACGCACTGCCTGCAAGCGTCTGAGGGAACGAGGCGAGAAGGTCGGCTTTGTCAGTCTGCGCTGGTTCCGGCCGTTTCCGACAATTGAACTACGCGAGTCCCTCAAACGCTTCAAAGCGGTGGGCGTCATCGATCGCGACTTTGCCCACGGCTCGCCGGATGACGGCGGAATATTGATGCATGAAGTACGCTCGGCCCTATACCCGTTGAAGAACCGGCCGGCAATTACAAACATCATTACTGGTCTCGGGGGACGGGATGTATCTATTGATGACTGCATCCGTATGTACGAGATCGCCCAGAAATCGAAAACCGATGACAAGCTGGACAACTTTGTCACCTGGATCGGAGTCCGAGAATAGGAGAGCGTATGGCTACCGAAGCGATTGTTTACGACAAGATCAAAGGTGTTCACAAAATCCCGCTCGAAGAATTCTACACGTCGGGTCATCGCACTTGTCAGGGATGCGAGTCGGCGACAACGATGCGAGCCTTCATCAAGGCTTCGGGCCCTCGGACGATCGTCACGGGTTCGACCGGGTGCATGTATGTCGCGAATACCAGCTACATGACGACGCCGTGGATTGTGCCCTGGATGCACACACAACTCGGCGCGAGCGGCGCCTCCGCGATTGGAATGGCCGCAGGTCTGCGTGCACTGAAGCGGAAAGGCAAGATCAAGGATGAACCGATCAATGCCATCGCTTTTTGCGGTGACCTCGGGGGCGGAGATATGGGGCTCTCCGGCATATCCGGAGCCCTTCAAACCGACTACGATCTGCTCATCATCATGTACGACAACGAGTCGGCTGCAAACACGGATATCCAGGCGACGGGCCTCACCACCTACGGCGCGCAGACCACGTTCACTCCTCCGGGCAGCAAGCATCGCATCATGCAA
>DATFXZ010000676.1:0-8598 GCA_035315305.1 Terriglobia bacterium
GACCGGTTCGAGCATTAATTCCACAGCAATCACGTACACTCACAAAGGTCGCCAATATGTGACCATTGCCTCGGGACTCGGCGGCATTCTTGCCACTCGGTATGCCGCGGGTAAAGAGCCGACCGGTGGATCCGTGTGGACGTTTGCATTGATACCTGAGTGATTGGTTATAAACAAGAAGACGCAGAGGCATCAAGAAGGGATCTGACTAATACTCAATTCCAAATTCCCAATTCTTACCCGAGGGAGCCTGCAGAGTGATGAGCGGTCTTCTCGGATAACAATTGAGCCATTGGGAATTGAGCATTGGTCCGATCCCTTCCTTATGCCTCCGTGCCTTTGTGGTTCTTGCCTACTAGGCTTCTTATTTCCCATTTTTCGCTAACGATTCGATGCGTTTCGTATCTGAAATCGTGTGGTCACGGTCCTTTGTAAATTTTCCAATACAAGATGGACCAGCGTTGACTGTCAATTCGGCTATTCGGAGAAGGAGCAAAAACAGGTTTGTGAGGAATGAAAGTATGAGTAAGAGATCTGAAGTTGTTTGGGCCGCAATGTTTATTTTGGGAGCGAGTTGTTCGCTCGCAGCGCAGAACGCAATGCCGCAGGGGACGATCGAAGCTACGGCGTCGATTGGAATCACCAACGGTTTGGGATCGGTGAATCAGTTCACGAACTTCCCTGGACTGATCGGCGATCTGACAAACTTGTCCGGAGGAGCGGTGAGGTTCGATCCCGGGTCTAACACGAAGTGGAATGTAGGCGTTTCCGGCGGGTACGCCATCAGGCCTAATTTCATGGTCGTCGGCGAGGTAATGCGCACGCGTTTGCTGAATCCGACGCTGAACTTCAACATCTTATCAGTGCCGACGTCGGTTGGTTTCGACGCGAGCCTAATTGAAGCCACCGGAGGGGTGCAGTATCAGGCGCCGCTTCGGGAGTCAAAGATTGCTCCCTTTGCCGGAGTTCAGGTCGGGTGGGCAGATTCAAGGCTCGCCATGCAAAACTCGACTTTCAATGTTCTGGACTTGAATCTGTCTGACAATCATTTCACCGTCAACTTCGGCGGCGGCGCGCGTATCTACTTTACGCCGAGCTGGGGTCTGCGCCCGGAATTCAAGATAGCCCATATTCCGAACCAGACCTGGGTTCGAACGTCAGTGGGACTTTTCTTTCAATTCGGAAAGTAGGCGCCCTCGGTTTAGCCGCGGATGACACGGATAAAGCTGCGCCATCCGCGGCTACGTTTTGGCGACAAATTTGAAACCGCGGCGTTGCAGGTCCTTGCTCAACATGTCCGACTGCCGCGTTGACGCAGGCACTTCACGCGGAACCTTCCAGCGGTTCTGTTTTGTAGACCCACCTACAAACGTCCAAACATAGCCCATGAACAGGGCTGAACGCTCGATTTCAGTGTGATTTTTCCTGCTGGAATCTGCATAGTTCACTGTAGCGCGTCGGCTTCAGCCGACGCGCAAGGTTAAATCATGAACGTACACACACGCAGCAGCAACCCCGGTGTTGTAACAGTCGTGAGCGAATCTGGTTTGACGCAAGAGATTACGTCAGGTCCATTTCGATTCCTTGCCGATGAGCCGGTGGAGTTGGGCGGTGGAGGCGCAGGTCCTGCGCCGTATGAACTTCTCTTAGCCAGTCTTGGCGCGTGCACGTCAATGACGTTGCGTTTGTATGCCACACGAAAGGGATGGAGCCTCGAACGGATCACTGTAAGGTTGCGACACTATCGCGTCTATGCGCAGGACTGTGCAGGTTGTGAAACCAAGCCGGCATTTCTCGACCGGATTGACCGCGAAATAGAGCTCGCCGGCAACTTGAGCGAAGAGCAGAAGGGAAGACTGCATACGATTGCCGAAAAATGTCCCGTTCACCGGACTCTAACGTCGAGGATAGAAATTCGCACGAGTATACTGTGACTATGACGACACATCAGGCTGGAACAGAACTGAGTAATCGGGAGTTCTTCATCCGGAGACGGACGCAGGAGTTTCCGGCTTTTGTCGACGTTTGCAAATCGCTGCCTGCCACGCGTCTCGATTATCGGCCGCATCCTGAATCGCGTTCCGCTGGTGAACTGGTGGCGCTCCTCGTTTCGGAGGAGCAAAGTTGCGTCGAGCTCTGCGAAACCGGACGGAGTTCCTTCAGCAGTGGCTTGCGCTTTCACCCTGCAAGCAGTCTTACCACTTTGGACGAGATGATCACAGCGTATGAGCATCATCATCGTGCGCTCACGGAAAAGTTGGCGCATCTGGACGACACCACTTGGAATCGCCCGGCGTGGCTCTTACGCGGAGAACAAGAAATCATTCTGAAGGACACCGTGGGCGGACTGTTGTGGATTGCGCTTTTCGATGCCGTGCATCACCGTGGTCAATTGAGTACTTACATCCGTCCGATGGGTGGCAAAGTCCCAAGCATTTACGGACCCTCGGCCGACGCTCCTGCACGACAGTAGCTGCCGACGCAGCAATCGCAGCCTGAGGTCATCGACCATGGTTGATGTCGTTTTTCTTTCTCGCCTGCAGTTTGCGTTCACCATCATGTTCCATTATCTGTTCCCGCCTCTGACGATTGGGATGGGTGTTGTCCTCGTGTATCTCGAAGGGATGTTCCTCTGGAAGCGAGAGCCAATCTATGAAACCGCTGCGAGATTCTGGACATCCCTGTATGCGGTGAGCTTTGCCGTCGGAGTTGCGACAGGCATCGTCATGGAGTTTCAGTTTGGCACGAACTGGGCGGTGTATTCGCGGTTTGTCGGCGACGTGTTTGGATCGGCTTTGGCAGCTGAAGGTATTTTTGCATTCTTTCTGGAATCGGGTTTTCTCGCTGTTCTCGTATTTGGATGGGACCGTGTCACGCCGCGCTTTCATTTCTTAGCTACTCTGATGGTGTCGCTGGGTTCGATCTTTTCCGCAATCTGGATCATCGTAGCAAACAGCTGGCAGCAAACCCCGGCGGGTCATCACATTGCTGCCGTGCTGCGCGACGGCAAGCCGTGGATTGTCGATGGAGTCATGCTGACACGGGCGGAGGTTGTCGATTTCTGGTCAGTGGTGTTCAATCCGTCAACCGTGAACAGACTCACGCACTCAGTGATCGGTGGTTTCATTCTGGGCTCGTTCTTCATCATGAGCATTTCCGCCTACTATCTGCTCCGGGCCCGTCACGAAGACTTTGCCCGCCGCTCTTTCAGTGGCGGATTGCTGTTCGCCACCATCGCCAGTATTGCAGCTCTCATTTCTGGAGACCTCAATGGACGAATGGTCGCAAAGCATCAGCCTGCGAAGCTGGCGGCGTTCGAACAGCACTTCAACACGGGTCCGGGAGATCTGTTCTTCGTGCCGGGTGGTTTGAGTCTTTTGCTGTATGGTGACCGAAGCGCCGAAGTCATCGGATTGGATCGGATTCGTCCTGAATACCGTCCTCCGGTCAGGCTGTCGTCTACAAGCTTCCGACTGATGGTTGCGCTGGGGATGTTTTTTATCGTTCTAACACTGTTTGCGTCGTGGCGTCGATGGCGTGGAACTCTCTTCACTAGTCGATGGCTGCTGTGGGTTTTCGTTTTCGCAGTCCTCGGAGCATTTGCAGCAAATGAACTGGGATGGGTCGCAGCTGAGGTAGGCCGGCAGCCCTGGATCGTTCATCCTAATGTTGTTCGCGATGCTTCAGGCGGGCCTGTTTTGGATGCGGACGGTTTTCTTCAGTATCGCCTCGATGAGGGGCTGCTTACGCGAAATGCCGTTTCCGAATCGGTCGGCGGAGGTGCGGTACTCGGATCGATCATCATGTTCGGGTTCATTTATGCATTGCTGTTCCTGGTCTGGGTCTATGTGCTCGACGACAAGATAAAGAAAGGACCCGAACCCGTTCATATGGTCGATCACACGACACCCCAGAGTCTTATCGCTTCTGCCGCAGGCCGAACGTTGAAGGAAGAATCCATGTCGGAGGCTAAGGAAGAACCGAAAGGGAAATTGTGAAATTGGACGAGTCCTGCATTTCAAATCCGAAATCCGAAACCTTAAATTGGACCGGAACGTATGGCCGATCCACGTCCAATTCGAAATCTCGGATCTCGGATTTGAAATGCAGGACTCGTCCAATTTCAAAATTCCCTAAGTCCGGGAATTAGAGATTATGGATCTGCACGCAGTCTGGTTCATTCTGTTGGGCGCCCTACTCGCAGGCTACGCCGTGCTCGACGGATTCGATCTCGGTGTGGGCATCTTGCATCTGGTCGCGCGCACGGATCGGGATCGACGGCTCTTCATTAACGCGATCGGTCCGATTTGGGATGGAAACGAAGTATGGTTAATCACCTTCGGTGGGGCACTTTTCGCTGCGTTTCCGAATGCATACGCAACGATCTTCTCTGGTTTCTACGTCGCTTTCATGGCGTTGCTTTTTGCCCTGATCTTCAGGGCCGTCTCCATTGAGTTTCGCAGCAAAATGACATCCGATGTTTGGCGGCGGGCGTGGGATATCGGCTTCTTTGGATCGAGCCTGCTGGCAAGCTTCTTATTCGGCGTCACAGTAGGGAACGTCATGATCGGTATTCCTCTGAACGAGCGCGGAGTGTTTGTCGGCGCGATTTCTGATCTGTTGAATCCTTATGCATTGCTGGCAGGACTGACAGTTGTTTCGATGTTTGCAATGCATGGCGCGATCTTCCTAGGCTTGAAGATTCCAAAAGGCGAAGCTCAGGATCGAATACGGAACTGGATATGGCACACCTGGGGACTATTCCTGGTCTTCTATGTGCTCGGAAGCATGTATACGCTTGTTGCAATTCCGAGGGTAACTGCCAGTTTTGCCGAACACCCGTGGGCAGCGGCCATAGTGATTTTGAATGTTCTGGCCGTGGCAAACATCCCGCGGAGCGTCTTCCGCGGGAGGATGCTCGAGGCGTTCGTATCGTCGGGCGGGAGCATCATGGCTCTTGTCTTTCTTTTTGGCATGGCGCTATGGCCGAATCTGGTCACCGCTAGCAACAATCCAGCGTACAGCTTGACCATTTACAATGCTGCATCAAGCCAAGGAACGCTGTGGATCATGTTCCTCATCGCGATGATCGGCATGCCCTTCGTCCTGACGTACACGATCGCCGTTTACTGGACCTTCCGCGGTCGCGTCGAGCTTCGCGAACATAGCTATTAGGGGCGAGTCGTCTGGAACAAGGGACCGATGCCCATCAGTGAACTCACCAGCGTTTGCCTCTATCATAACGACCGCACGTTCACGTACGTCCAGAGGCAAGGGAGTCGATTTTCTCGTGATGACATCCATGTGAACAGCAACCAGAATACTTGTCGCTGCCACCTCTCCCGTGTCGTCGTTTCGCATCTCATGGCTTATGCGGATCGATTTATTCCGGATTTCCAGCACAACAGACCGAATGGTGACGAGGTCGCCCGCGCGCAGTTCACGTTTGTACTGGATGTGTTGTTCGACGGCTGCCATTCCAGTCCCTTCCTTGCGACAGCGTGAGCGTGTGAGGCCCAACTTTGAAAGCAGCTGCCAGGAGGCTTCGTCGAATTTGCCGGTGTACCACATGACGTTCATGTGGCCCATGTGATCACATTGCCACGGGTAAACAGTCCCTCGATAAGTAATGGTGAGATCGGACACAACGTCTCCTTTAACTCAATTGCGCAGAATTTCAGTTCGTGATCCGGAGCTTCGATACAATCAGGCACTTTTCTTCATCATCGAGCGTACGACCGGCCGGATCATCGCGTTTAGGGCCGGGGTCGCCCTGAACCCGCGTTTACGTGCTTTCATCGTTTTTGCTTTCTGAGCAGCTTCCAAACGGGCGGCGACTATTGGAATTCCCTCAATGCGGATCATTTGGGTTCTCCTTTCTACGTTCCAATTTCTTGATCGGCACTGAGAATATCCGCGCCTGCGGTATGAAGTCATAAGCTAGCTGTGATGTTCAGGTGATGTTTTGGTAATGCGGCTGTACGTGAATTTTCGTGACCGGAACATTCCTGGGAGGTACGATGCACGCCCATGGGAATTCTACTGTTGCTAATTGGTCTATTTATCATCATGGGCGGCATTCAAATGATCGGCCTCGGAGCGTTTGCCCTGATGGTAATCGGTATATTCGTACTATCGTCCATGTTCATCGGCAAGGCTGTGTTCCGACTATAGAAATCGCTGCTGTCATCGACAGCGGCCTGCTCGCATGATGTCTTGGTAATGCAGCCTAGTAACCACATCTCATTTGGGCCGTTTTGGCTCGATCTTACCAACCAGTGCTTATGGCAAGGCACACGCGCAATCTCGCTGCGGCCGAAGCCGTTTGCGGTGTTGAAACTACTCGTCGAGAATGCCGGGCAGTTGGTGACTAAACAGCAGGTCCTCGAGACGGTTTGGCCGGGCACGTACGTGAGCGACGCGGTACTGAAAGACAGCATCCGGCAACTTCGCGAGGCGTTCGGAGATGATGCAGAATCACCTGTTTACATCGAGACCGCTCATCGCCGTGGTTATCGTTTCATCGCCAAAGTTTCACGAGATGGTCCCCGCGAGGACTTTCAACGCAGGGGGCCCATTCATTCGCAATCTACAACGGTCGGACTCCTTGGGCGGCAGTTCGAGCTGCAAAAAATGCGCGACTCGGTGGACCGTGCGATTGCGGGGGAACGTCAGATCATCTTTGTTACAGGTGAGGCTGGGATCGGAAAGACGACGTTGGTCGAAGCCTTCCTCGACCAGAGAGCGGATCCGCAGGAAATCCTGACCGCTCGTGGCCAGTGCCTGGAGCACTATGGCGCGGGCGAAGCCTATCTGCCTGTACTGGATGCATTCTCTCGGCTCAGTCGATCGTCTCCGCGAATCGTCGATGTGCTTCGACAACATGCAGCGACGTGGCTTGTGCAGATGCCATCACTCATTGCTCCTGCCGAAAGGGAATCTCTGCTGGCGCAAACGGCCGGTGCAACGCGAGAGCGCATGCTGCGGGAGATGGCGGAGGCCGTTGAAATACTCGCAGCAGAATCCCCCTTGCTCCTGGTGGTGGAGGACCTGCATTGGAGTGATTATTCCACGCTTGATCTGATTTCGTATCTCGCGCGGCGCCGCGATCCCGCGCGGTTCATGCTCATCGGGACATATCGGCCGGTTGAAGTTATCTTAGGCGAGCATCCGCTCAAAAACGTCAAGCGGGAACTCTTGGCCCATGGTCTATGCAAGGAGCTTCCCCTCGAGTACCTCACCGAAGAAGCGATTTCACAATACTTGACTGCGAAGTTTACCGGCCATCAATTTCCGCGACGACTGGCGCGGCTGATTCATCGGCGCACGGAAGGAAACCCGCTGTTCATGGTCAATGCCGTGGAGTATCTCGTTCAGGAAAAAGTCATCGCAGAAAAGGATGGGACCTGGAAACTCCTGGTCGATTTGTCTGAAGTCGAGCTGGGAGTGCCGGAAAACGTCAAGCAGTTGATCGAAAAGCAAATCGAACGCCTCAGCCCGGATGAGCGAACTGTGCTCGAAGGAGCAAGTGTCGAGGGCATGGAGTGCTCATCGGTAGCAATTGCAGCCGGACTCGACATGCCGATTCAATGGGTCGAGAAACATTGCGAAGAGCTTGCCCGTCGTCACCAATTTTTGTCGCCGGGGTGGCTGGTAGAACTTCCGAATGGCACTGTCACGGCGCGCCACAGATTCAACCATGTGCTCTATGTCGAAGTGCCTTACCGTTTGGTGCCGCCGATACGACGCTCGCAGATCCATCGTCGTATCGCCGAAGCAGGCGTAGCCATCTACGGTGCTCGCGCTACGGAAATTGCTGCGGAACTGGCCATGCATTTCCAGCAAAGCAGGGATTGGCCCCATGCGGTCCAATATCTAAGCCAGGCGGCCGAGAATGCCAGCCGGCGTTCCGCTCACCATGAGGCCATGGCACTTGCACGGCGTGGACTAGAAGTGCTCGAGTCGTTGCCTGAGACGCCGGAACGCGCGCAGCAGGAGATAACGTTGCGCATGATTCTGGGCGTCTCACTGATGGCGATGAAAGGTTTCGCCGCTGCAGAAGTCGAAGAGGTCTATAAGCGGGCACGCGAGCTGGGCTGGTTGCAGGGCCCCACTCCACAGCTGTTCGCCATGCTCTGGTCATTAGGGCTGTTTTATGTATTCGGCGGCGAAATGCAGTCGGCGTCAATGATGGCGGAGCAACTTCTCGAGTTGGGGAGAGATCTTAAGGAACCTGCGTTGATCATGGAAGCGCACCGCGCGATGGGAGTCGCGCTTCTGGATCTCGGCAAGTGTACCGAGGCACTCGAACATCTCGGCGAAGCGACAAAGCTTTATCAAAAACATCGTAATCATCGTTACACCGTGTTCATCGGTGATGATTGCAAAGTAGTTAGTGAATGCTTCGCCGCAAGGGCATTATGGGCTCTCGGCTATCCTGACCGCGCGCTGGCAAAAGTCAAAGAGGCTCTCGCGCTTGCTCGAGATCTTTCTCATTCGCAGACGTTAGTAGTGGCCGCGCATTTTGCTGCACAGCTTCATCAGCTGCGGGGCGAGGCGTTGTTGGCGCACGAGCGGGCAGAAGAAGTTATCGCTCTG
>DATFXZ010000677.1:0-4827 GCA_035315305.1 Terriglobia bacterium
AAGGCCGTTCCCGAAAAAGCTACTAGTCCGGCGATCGCGGCTGAGAACATGTTGGGTTTCATCAGTCCCTCTCAATTGAAGTGTGGATGCGTATTCTATTTCAAAATGCGAAGAAATCACCCTAAAAGCACCTTATATCAGCCGCGGATTCCTTCCGGAATCCGCGGCTGATTTTCTGTTTAGAAGTCGAGCCGCACCTTCAACTGGAAGTTGCGCTGAGACGGCGCCCAGTATCCCGGCGATGCTCCCTTGAGCGGGATGTTTCCGAACGGGTTTGTGTCATTGAGGTTCATCTGCGCGCCGCCATCAATGGGAGGAACGGCGAACGCAGCAGCATTCGCGCCCGGCGTTGGGTGATTGAAGACGTTTCGCGCATCCATGCGGACGGTGCCTCTGAGGCTTTCGCGGATTTTGAAACTCTTGGTTAGAGCCATATCCGCAGTCCAAGTTCCCGCCCCTTCAATCGAGTTCAGGCCGACGTTGCCACGTGTACCGGGCTGTGGGTTCTGCAAGATGATATTTCCCGATTTGTCAGCGACGGCTTGCAGGGTGCAGAACGAACTTATGCTTGGATCAATCGCCAGGCACTGCGGATCCCGGACTTTGTTGAAAATATCACCAAAATAAAGTCCGGTATTGCCATTTGCCCACTGGACGCCTCGGGCACCCTTGAAATCGAACGGCCGAACCTGATCGGGAACGCCGAGGCGGTAGATCCCGGCGTTTTGCGCAGCGATCGTTAGCGGAGCCCCCGACTGAAGGTTGACGATCCAGCTCATCTGCCAACCTTCGATGACACGGGCCAGAACGCCATGGCTGTTTCCGGCAAGGCTCTTGCCGGGACCAACCGGCAGATCGTACGAGCCGTAGGTCCGGACGACGTGAGTGCGGTTGGTTCGCAACAGCGTGTAATCCCCATGCTGGTTCGTCGGATCGGTAAAACCGGCCGCCGCGATTCCGTTGGGAACGCTGTTCGGATCTATCCCGAGCTCCTTGCTCCAGGTATAGGACGTTTGGAAATTGAAGCCGGCGATATTCCGCAACGTTTGCAATACCTGCAGGGAGTGGTAATTGGAATGTCCGAGATTGGTGAGAAGCGTCGCGCCCCCCGAGGTGCATCCGATCGAACAGCCGAACTGCGGATTGGTCAGGATGAAATTCTCCGGGAATCCGTTGGACCGAAGCACCGCACCGTTGACGCCGGCCGCCACAGGCGGCAGACTCTCATTGCCCGAGCCTGCGAATGTGACGTAATTCAATTGGGCTATTTGTCCCGCCAATGCCGCGTAGTTTCCATTGGCGAGGTTGCTCCTCAACACCGTGTTGTTTCTCAGATGCAATGCGCCCGTTTGAGGAACGCCGTTGAATGGTGTGCCGACCGGCCCAAATCCGGCGCCGGCGATGTTAATGCCTTTGAACATCTGATCCAGCAACGGTGAATCCTTTCCCGCACGCGCCAAATCGAAGGCTTCTTTCAGACCATTCGTGCGGAAGTTGGGATAGTTGAGGTCGAATGAACCGAAATTCTTGCGGGTCAGCGTACCGATGTAACGCGCGTCGAGTGTCAGATGTCTGTTCACATCTTTCGTTATCGAGAGCGTCAGGTTTTGGACATACGGGTTCACATAATTGGGGTCGTAGGCCGAGATCGTCTTAGTCCGGTCTGTGAGAAGTATTTGCTGCACCGGCAGGACCGGAGGAGCGATGGGGTAAGGAATTTGGTTCTTCGTGATCGAAGTCAGATCCAGATACGGGCGCGCGCTGTCGCCCTGGTAGGTCACCAGATACTCGCTGCCGGGAGTCTGACCAAGCGCGCCTTCGATTCCGTTGAAATTGCCGCCGCCAACGTACTGAATCTGGTAGCCGCCCCGAACCACAGTGTTCGAAGTCGCATTCCAGGCAAAACCTACGGCAGGACCGAAGTTGTTCAGGTCGCGTGGATAGGGTCTGAGGCCAGAGTTCGGCGAATTGGGGCCAACGAAAATGATCTGGCTTGCGTCCGCCCGAGCACCGGGCGACATCCAACCATCGAAACTTCTTCCTGAAATACCGAACAACGCGGCGCCACCGCCGGCAAGAGTCCCCGCTAGACCGTTCTTTTCGTAGGGAACGCCATAATAATCCCACCGCAGACCGAGATTGAGCGTCATCCTATTCGAAAATTTCCAGTCATCCTTGAAGAACACGCCAATTTCGTTCTGGTGGAAATCGCGGATCTTCGCCGTGTCCTTGGTCGGATCGTTCCATGCGACGCCCGCTTGGCTGGCATTGTTGATAAAGCGGTACTGGGAAACACCGCAGAGCGAACCGGAAAGGAACGTCAAAAGATTCTCCATCCCCTGGATGCTCCCAAAGGTTGGCAAGAATCCGGCGCCAGGTATGGCTGCGCTTCCCGGAACACCCACAAGCCCGGCAGTTCCAGCGATTCCCTGAACGGGTGACAACGGAGTCACACCCCCTTGAGCGATCGGGTTCGTCGGATTACCGGCAAAGCCGCCCTGGAAGCTGCTGGCGCAGGGAGAAACAGCACTGCCGCTGCTACTAACGGTGCTCTTCGAGCTCCCGTGCCGGTACTCGCCGCCAAGGCGGAACGCGTGCTTACCCATGGTCAAACTCACGGTGTCCGCCCAGGTCTTCCTCGGGGTGGAATCGTTGAGCAACTGCAGGGGCTCAAAACCCCGAGTCCCGATGGGCTGGTCCGTGTGGAAGTTCGCCTGCCCATAGCCGAGTAAAGGAGGAAATTCCAAGCCGTTGCCATTTTTCGGGAACAGTTTGAATATTTCGTCGTGGAACGCAGGATTGTATAGGGGGGCATACTCATTGGTCCCCGTCCGGTTCATACCGAACCGGGCTTCGTTGACCAGCCGGGGTGACAATGTCGAGACAAAGTTAACGGTCAGGACCTGCGGCTGGTTGTAATCCTTACCCTCCCACGTGTTCGGCCATGTCATAAAGGCGTCGGAAGCGTAATCCTTCTCAAAACTCCAAGCACCGCTGATTTTGTGTTGCTGATTGAAGATATGATCGATCTTCGCGTTCCATTGTTTCCAATTAACGGGTTCACCGACAGCGAAAAGATTCTCGCCACCGTCCCGTGTGCGAGTCCAGCGATGGCCGGCGACATTCAGGCCATCACCGATATTAAAGTTATTCACAGGGGGCATGTACTTGAACAAGGTGTTCACATAGCCCGTCGGGTCTATCTGAGTCCGATTGGGATCTCTTGGGCCGCCTGACACGACAGCATTCGAGCAATCCGCATTCGGGGCGCCGCCTGTAAACGATAAGTCGGGACCAAAGACGCTCGCATACTGAATGGGGCCGAGATCACTTCGTGGAACCCCCGCCTGATTGACCCACGGCGTTGTCGGGAAGGCACCCCCCGTGTTTGTTGGTTGAGACCATGTGGGCGCCGCATTCAGCGGTCCGCCGCCATACGTCGGAGCCCAACCGCTAAAGTAGCGGTAGATGCCGCGCTGCGCACACGGAGTCAAGCTGAGAGCGGTATAAGCTTCCCGGATCAGTGCCCACTGTTTGTCAAATAACCCGAAGAAAAACGTTTTGTTCTTGATGATGGGACCGCCGATCCTTGCGGTCATTTCCGGCTGATTTCTCCACAGCGGGGTCGCACCCGTTTGATTGTCCGACCACGAATGCGCATCCAAAGCCGAGTTCTGGGCGTCCCAGACAACACCCCCGTGGAACTCATTAGTTCCGGATCGGGTCTGGATCTGGAATTGTCCGCTGCCACGTCCCAATTCGGCGTCCACTGGCGCCAGAATCATTCGCACCTCACCAACCAGGTCTGGATTGATGGTGGTTGCCGGTTGCAAACCTGTCGGCCACCGCCCGCCCGTAATCGGAATACCATCGCGTTGCACGTTGATATTGCCCGCGGCCACGCCCGCAAATTTCGTATCATTGGCACCGAAAACGTTGTCCTTCGTCACATTCACGCCAGCCATGACCCCGACAAGGTCCAGGACGTTGTTGCTGACCAAGGGCAGGTCGACGACCTTTTTTTCTTCCAGCACATTGCCGACCGAGGAGCTCGTTTCGAGCAGTAGCTGATTTGAGGTAACACTGACTTCAACATTTGTCGCGACCTGACCGACCTGGAGTGAAAAGTTCAAGCGAACCTGGGCCGCGTTTCCCAACTGAATGTTGTTGAATGTCTGAGTTTGGAATGCAGGAAGCGACGCGCTGATCGTATAACTGCCAGGCAGAAGACTGGCAAAGTTGTATGCGCCCGCCTCATTTGAAAGCGCTGTTGTCACGACGCCCGTCGCATTATTGGTCGCCTTTACTTCGACTCCAGGCAACACAGCGCCGGTTGTGTCGTTAACGGTGCCGCTCAGTCTGGCGTTGCTCGATTGCGCAAATGTTTGAACCGCGAAGCAGACGCACAGACACACCGAGATCCATAGGACTCTAGTCATGTGATTCCTCCGGATTCGTTTCATCCTCTCGATGAACGCTTACAGTTGACCGACCAAGGGTTAATTGCGCGCGAGGTTATCACTCGATTGTGGGGGACACAAGATTTAAATATGGGAAATACGGGTGGCTCCCATACCAATCACCGTGTGCCGGTGCTGTCAGACGAATTCAAACAGCGCCGCGTCGTCCATTGACTTCAGCTAAAAGCCAGTCGAAGGGAATTTCGGCATCGACAGCGGGACAGTGCTCGCACGATTCAATTTGCTGTTCGACATTCTTTACAAGCGCAGAATCGACTGTGACAGGTTCAATGCTTGCCGCACTGGCACCCCGAGAACAGTTCGCTCCGTCAGAGTGGATGAACTTAAGGAAGGGTCCAACACTCGT
>DATFXZ010000678.1:0-5968 GCA_035315305.1 Terriglobia bacterium
TCAGGGCAGCCGGAGCTTGCGCGGGTTCGTTGCCTCTCAAAGACAGTGGTCGGTCGCCGACAGCGCCCGGCTTTTCGCCCAGGTATACATTACTGCCGCGGATTCGACCATCGGCTGTTGGGACAGCAAGTACTATTACAACTTCTGGCGACCCGTGACTGCGATTCGCACAGCGGACATTGATGGTAATGACGCAACCCCACAGGATCCGGAATGGCTCCCGTTGGTAGTTACACCGAATCACCCCGAGTATCCCTCGGCGCATGGGTGCGTGACGGGCGCACTGGCTTACGCATTGGAAGAGTTCTTTGGGACAAGGAACGTTAAATTCACGCTAACCAGCACCTCGGTACCAGGAGTACCTTTGGCGGAGCACCCGTTCACCAACACTCGCGATATCGTGAAGGAAGTGATCAACGCGCGCGTTTACGGCGGCATGCATTATCGAACTTCCGTCGTACATGGATCCATCATTGCTCGCGATGTCGCACGCTGGGTGTCGCAGCGCTATTTCCGGCCAGTGCGATAAAAGAGGATACAGGACGATTTACAGATTTCGTGATCGGTGAGGTGGTTGTTTCAAGCCCTTAATCGGTGACTTGAAACAACCCCATCCACGCAGCTACAACACCTCCCCGGCACATTTCTAAATCTTGACGTTACGCAGGGTGTGTCTGCAGCTCTGCTCGCAGTCGATCGTCTCCCAAGTTAGTCGCCGGCAACTTCGACCGGACGTCCCTTCGGAACCGCCAAAGCCCGGCTGCGCGGACGAATGGTTGCCACAAAGATGACGAGAGCGACAGCGCCACAGGCGAACAAGGTATCGCCAGGCACTCGCAGCCAGCGCAAGGTCTGCATAAGCGGTGAGGTCAGAAACTCTGCGCTTCGCGCATACCAGTAGCCCTTGTCGACGGCGGCCCAAGTCTGGAAAAGCCCCACCGGAAGCAGGCTGCCAACACACATTATCAGAAGGCCTCCGTTCATGGCCCAGAAAGCAAATTTGAGCAAGCCCTCCTTCCATTCGGCATCGGGAACGAGAACTCGTAAGCAAACCAGCATCAATCCGATTCCGAGCATGCCATACACCCCGAACAACGCGGCATGGCCGTGAAGCGGCGTCGTGTTCAGACCCTGCATGTAATACAGCGCGACGGGAGGGTTGATCATGAAACCGAACAGACCGGCTCCAACCATATTCCAGAAGGCGACTGCGACGAAAAAGTAGATTGGCCAGCGGTAGCGGGATGTCCATGTCGTCAGCCTGCCTCGTCGCAGGTCATCGACGGCGGCGTACGCGATCATGATCAAGGGCACAACTTCGAGCGCGCTGAATGAAGCTCCAAAGGCCAGTGTCACCGTTGGCGTTCCGCTGAAATAAAGGTGATGTCCCGTTCCGATGATGCCACCGGCAAGATAAATGATGGCAGAGAGAAGCGCCGCCTCAGCCGCTACTCTCGGCCGGATCAGTTTCAGCCTCGTAAAGAAGAACGCAATGACGGTAGTGGCGAAGACTTCGAAGAAACCTTCAACCCAGAGATGCACGACCCACCAGCGCCAGTATTCGACAAGCGACAGGTTGCTGTGCCGGCCCCAGGTCAGTCCTGCGCCGTAAAACAATCCAATGGCGCCGGCCGAAAGCAGGAAGAGCCAGAGGAGCGGCCGCTGCTCTGGTTCGGATCGAAGCGCAGGCCGGATCGAGCGGGCGACCAACGTGAACCATATAAGCAGCCCCGCGAACAGCAGAATTTGCCAGCCCCGGCCCAAATCGACGTACTCGTAACCTTGATGTCCCCAGTAGAACGACACGCTGTCCGAGAGTTTGTTGGAGATCGACATCCATTCACCGCTCATCGACCCGGCAACAACGACCAGCAACGCAACGAAAAGAGCGTTGACGCCGAAACGTTGGCCTCTGGGCTCTTTTCCGCTGACTAATGGTCCGATAAACAGACCAGCTGCCAGCCATGCGGTGGCGATCCAAAATATTCCGAGCTGCACGTGCCAGGTTCTCGTGACGCTGTAGGGCAGCCATTTCGCAAGAGGGATTCCATAGAATCCTCCGCCCTCTACGCCATAGTGAGCTGTCACCACGCCGACCACGATTTGAACAAGTATGAGGGCGGCGACCACCCAGAAATACTTCAATGTCGCTCGTTGGGACGGAGTCGCCTGCCAGCGGATCAACGGGTCCTGCGCGGGCAGTCCAGGGAGTTGCTCTGTATTCTTCCTCGCGGCATACCACCACACCATCGCAGAAATTCCCGCTAGCAGCATGATGATGCTGACACCCGTCCAAAGAACCGTTTCACCAGTGGCGCGATTACCGATCAACGGCTCATGCGGCCAGTTGTGCGTGTAAGTGACCGTGTCGCCGGGCCTGTTCGTAGATGCGCACCAGGCCGACCAGAAGATGAAAGCAGAAAGAGCACGGCGCCGGTCGGGATCCGGAACTGAACCCACGGGAATCGCATATGCGGTTTCGCCTTTACTGAAGATGTCGGCGTAGTGGTCTGTTACGGATTTGAAAGCGCGAGCGCGAATGGAATCGATCACGATAGCGTTGCGCTTCGGATCGTAATTGTTGGGCCGATATAACGACTCAAGACGGCCGCGCAGACGGGACTGATTCTCCAGCGTGAGCTTTTCGTAGGGGACGTTGAAATCGCTCATGGACCATTCGTCCAATACAAACGTCAACTCACGATGAAGCCAGTCGGCCGTCCAATCGGGCGCCACGTAGGAACCGTGGCCCCAGATTGAGCCGACTTCCATTCCTCCCAGTGATTGCCAAACGTTTTGGCCGCGCGCGATTTCGCCTGGGGGAATCACGTCGACTCCGTCTGCCGTTACGACGCGATCCGGGATCGGCGGCATCTCCTGATAGATTCTGCTGCCGATCCAACCTAGAACCGCAAACGATGTAGCGACGACGATCCCGCCGATGATCCAGAGCCGTTTCATTGCTGATACCTCCAAGCAAGTAAAGACAACTTTGTAGGCATGATCCGTGCCAGCATGTAAGTCGTCGATTTCAAAGGTGAAACGTGGCTGCATCGATTGTCAGTATGTCTACTTCAGAAGAAGGCTGCTGTTTCGAGCGACAATCTGTCATTTTGCGTGACACTGACGTGCCCGCGTTTTGGCAAGCTGTCGTGCCGACTACGGCAGCGATTGCATGGCTAGACAAATTGACGTCAATTTGGAGTAACGTGCAGGATCCCGAAAAGCATCCTAATGGATCGTCGGGTACTTGATTCCCAGCTGATCAAGATACGTTTCATACTTCGACGGATCGTAGTAGAAAGGCTTCATGCGCGGGCGGTACTCTTCCATCGTTTTCTGATTCAGCCAAATTGCGGGCTTATCGTCTGGTCGCAGGAGACTTTTGTATTTGATGTCTTTGGTCTGAACGTCGTTGTAATAGTCCCACGCCTTCTGGACCAATTCCGGGTGCAGCAGAATGTCGAGCATGGTCATGGCCTGAACCTTTGCGCCCGCGATGACGCCCTTGTGCGCGATTGGCGTAGCCATCGAGACTCCATTCGCCCAGTTGTGTCCCGGCCCGCCCGGAATGTTGGACGGATAATTCAATGTGACGGTCGGCACAGCCCACGAAACGTCGCCGATATCGTCCGAGCCGCCGCCCGTCGGTCCGATGTTGCCGCCTTCGCCTTCGTCAGCGCCAGAACGAGGCGTTCTCAACTCGGGAATTTTCATTGCGAGCCCTCTCTCAGGCACTTTCAGTTCACGCTGCAAGGCCTTTGCCAGTGTTTGATCAGCGTCGGACCATTCGGGCAATCCCACGCGCTTGACGTTCTCATACATGTCCTCGCCGATGGGAACATTGAAGTGTCCGGGCCAGGCGCTGCCCAGCACGCGGGATGTGAAAGTCGTATCAGTCATCAGCGCCGCGGCCTTCGCCATGTTGTCGCCGATCTGCCAGAGGTTCATGATGTGCTCATAATCCGCTTCGCGGTAGTAATACCAGACACTGGCCGTGGGTGGAACGACGTTGGGTTGGTCGCCTCCACTCGTGATTACATTGTGAACGCGAGTCGCCAGTCTTAAATGTTCGCGCCGGAAGTTCCAGCCCACATCCATCAATTCGACTGCATCGAGAGCGCTTCGTCCACGCCATGGCGCGCCGGCGGCGTGGGCGCTCTCGCCCGTGAAGTTGTATTCAACGGATATGAGTCCGTTGTTCGAGGTAGGTCCTACGGCCACTCGAAAGTTGTCACCCACGTGAGCGAAGAGTACGACATCCACATCTTTGAAGACGCCGGCACGGACGTAGTACGCCTTTGTCCCCAGGAGTTCTTCCGCCACGCCTGGCCAGAGCTGGATGGTTCCGGGAAGATGCTCCCGTTCCATGATTCTCTTCACCTCCAGCGCGGCGAGGATATTGAGCGGCATTCCGGAATTGTGGCCTTCTCCATGCCCCGGCGCGCCGGGGATGATCGGTTCGTGATACGCAACGCCCGGTTTCTGTGAAGCCTGCGGAATGTCGTCGATGTCGGAACCGAGAGCGATTATGGGTTTCCCTTGCCCCCATGTCGCCATAAACGCTGTGGGAATGCCCGCCAGGCCACGTTCGACGCGGAACCCTTCCTTCTCCAGCATGCCGGTCAAGTACTTCGACGTCTCAAATTCCTGGAATCCCAGTTCGCCAAAACTGAATACCGTGTCAACCATCACCTGGGCCAGCTTCTTCATGCCGTCGATGTGAGAGGCCATCTCAGCCTTCAGAGCCTCTTCTTTCTCAGGCGTGACTTTCTGCTGGGCAAAAACCAAACCCGCAGCCAAGAGTGAAAGCGCAAGCGTCAGTCGAATCACTGGGACTCCTTTCGCGCTTAGCTTACTGCGGCCTTTGCCATTCTCCGTACATTTTTTGCCGAAAAATCAGGTTCTACAAATTTGTAAGAGTCTGTGCTCACTCGGACTTGCTTGTCACAACTTCCAAAATCTGTCGTTCGCGTTGCTCCAATAGTCCGCCTTGCCAGTCGAGTGCGGCGGGATAGAGAGCGGCTACGACGACACATTCGGCCAGGATCACGGCGAGATAGACAGGGAACCACGATGACCATCCAGACCAGTTCAGCAGGAACTCAAGGCCTAGAGGAATGAGCGTCGGTGAAAGTGCTAGTGGGAACAGGAACAAAAAGCCAATGTGAATGAGAATCTGAATACCCTTGGGTTTGACCGGTTTCAATGACCCTGGAGCGACGGGCATCGGGGCCAGCATCGAAAGAAGATTCTCGACAATGCAGAATATGAAATACATCGGCACCGGTTGAATAAGGGTAGCCATGAAGTGGTCGATACGCATGGGATAGACGAGCTGTACGAGAAGCACCAATATGAACGTCAAACCCAGCGCGATCGGGGCTAACGCGAGATTCTTTCCGATGAGAATGTCTCGCCGCATAGCAGGAGACAACACGTAAGAGCGAAAACCATTGCGATCAAATCCGAATTGATTCCCCGCGAGTTGACTCAAAATGAGAAGGATCATCCCAATTCCAGCGGTGGCCATCAATGGCCGCAGCAACTCGGGAGGGCTCGCATTGCCCCGCAGGACCATCGAACCAAAGATCAAAACCATAAAAACCGGAGAAAGAAACAGCATCTTTGCTTCAGGCGCCCGAGTCAGCGAGCGGAAGCATGCAAGCGTCACGACTGAGGCTTGTTCAGTAAGCCAGGGCAGGCGCTTTTCGAGGAAGGCCGGCGATAGTGAAGCTGCGGCGACGTCCGGGATAGCTACGGGTGCCTTGTGTCGTTGATTGGGACGGCCGCTCCCGAACTCGCCTCGATAGAGACGCAGCGTTGTCACGTAGGAGCGCCGAAGGCTTGCTACTGCGATCAGAGTCAGGCCGAACGCGCCCAATATAGCAGGCTGGACGCGGCCTTCTGCCGATGTCTTGGCCCCGTATGGAAGCCAACCGATAGGTACCGCAATATTCACTCCCCC
>DATFXZ010000679.1:0-4481 GCA_035315305.1 Terriglobia bacterium
TTTTTGAGTTCTCAATTACCAGTAATCATGCCCGGAGGGCCAGGACAAACTGAGACACTCGCCAAGTGCCTAGGGACGGAATTGAACCGCCGACGCCGGCCTTTTCAGGGCCGCGCTCTACCGACTGAGCTACCTAGGCTCGAGAACCTCATTAAGTTAACGGAGGAAGCGCGTACTCGTAAAGACCGAAATTCGAAATGCAGCGGCGGCCTTCAATCAAGCCTTGGAAATGCCTATACCGCACGGTTCTCCATCGATTTCCCATTGTTGCCAATGATCGGCGCTATCGCGGCCGGTATACATCTGCGTGGCGAGTGTTTCGGACTTGATGTAGTCGGACATCCGCGTCACCGCTTCGGACAAGCGATTGGATGATTCGAAGTAAATGCGAATGCGGTCCGTGACGGAGAGACCGGCATCCTTACGCATGTTCTGAACCCGGTTAACGAACTCTCGGGCCAGTCCTTCGTTGATGAGTTCCGGTGTGAGTGTGGTATCCAGCGCAACAGTCAGTCCTTCTGCCGACTCCACAAGCCAGCCCTCGATGCTTTGAGCCGCGATTGATACATCTTCACGGCTGATCGTGACCGGTGAGCCGTTGATTTCGGTCGAGAATGTCCCCGTTTGATCCAAGTGAATAACCTCAGACGAGGACATTTCCTTAATGCGCTTCGCGACTGCATTGACTAATTTGCCGAACTTCGGGCCGATGATCCTGAAATTCGCCGTGGCCGTCTTTCGGACAATCGGTGAGGACTCATCGATGAATTCGATCCGTTTGACGTTGATCTCTTCCAGAATGACGTCGTTCATCTTCTCGATCAGACGGCGTGATTCGTCGGAAGCGGGAACGGCAATGCGGGCAAGCGGCTGCCGCGTCTTGAGATTTGTATTGGCGCGCATGGTGCGGACAATACTCACGACGCGCTGCGCCACATCCATCCGGCGTTCCAATTCCGGATTGATGAGCTTTTCATCAGAGGCAACCATGGGCGCAATATGAACCGACTCAAACCGTTCACGATGTGTTTCAGACATCAGTGCGCGATAAATCTCATCCGAGAGGAACGGAGCAAACGGCGCCATCATTTTGGTAATGGCTGCGAGACATTCAAATAGCGTCTGATATGCAGCCGTCTTGTCCGGCCCGGATTCACCTTTCCAAAAGCGGCGCCGGTTCCTTCTCACATACCAATTCGAAAGCTGTTCGACAGTGAAATTGCTGACGAGGCGAGCGGCGCGGGTTGGGTCGTAATTCTCCATCGCTTCGGTGTACTCATCGACCGTGGTGTTGAGCAACGACAGAATCCATTGGTCGATGTCGGGGCGTTGTGAGACAGGGATGTCCGGCTCGGCATGCTTAAACTCATCAATGTTCGCGTACTGCGCGAAAAATGCGTACGTATTCAACAGCGTTCGAAAGAACTTTCTTTGAACGTCCACTATGGCTTCGATATCGAATAATTTCGGCTTCCATGGCGGACTTGAAGCCATCAGAAACCATCGAACGCTGTCAGCGCCGTACTGCCCAATGACTTCAAACGGATCGACCGCGTTGCCTCGACTCTTTGACATCTTCTGGCCGTTCTTGTCGAGGACCAGATCATTGACGATGACGTTCTTGAAGCACGGTCGCTTGAACAGAAACGAGCTGATTGCGTGAAGCGTGTAGAACCACCCACGAGTCTGATCGACACCTTCGGCGATGAAGTCGGCAGGGAATGCGTGTTTGAAGATGTCTACGTTTTCGAATGGATAATGCCATTGCGCGAACGGCATTGAACCCGAATCGAACCAAACGTCGACAAGCTCGGGGATACGGCGCATTTCACCGCCGCATGTGCATTTCAACCTTACTTCGTCAATGTACGGTTTGTGGAGATCGAGCGGGTCCGGCAGCTTTGCGCCTTCTCTTCGAAGCTCGTCGACACTGCCGATTGATCGTGCTGTTTCGCAAGCCTGGCAAACCCAGATGGGCAGCGGCGTCCCCCAATAGCGGTCGCGGGAGATGGCCCAATCTTTGTTCTCCTCGAGCCAGTTTCCAAAACGACCCTCACCTGTTTCGGGAGGATACCAGTGGATCTGGTTGTTAAAGGCAATCATTTCCCGCGCATAAGCCGTTGTCCGGATGTACCAGGACTTCCGTGCGTAATAGAGCAGTGGCGTATCGCAACGCCAGCAGTGCGGATAGCTGTGTGTATATGTTTCTTTCCGGAACAGCAGGCCACGTGATTTGAGATCTGCAGTGATTTCCGGATCCGCCGCCTTGAAAAATTTGCCCGCGTACGGAGGCACAGCGGCAGTGAACTGTCCGCGCGCGTCGAGCGCCTGAATCATCGGGAGGTCAAATTTCAAGGACGCCTGATAGTCATCTTCACCATAAGCAGGCGCCATGTGGACGATGCCGGTACCATCCGCTGTTGTTACAAAGTCGCCGCCGATGACGTACCAGGCTTTCTTATCAACAGGTAGGAAACTAAACCAGGCCTCGTATTCCTTTCCGATCAGGTCCCGGCCGGCCATGGTTTCGACTATCGGGCTTCCTTCGGGTAGTACCGAAAGACGATCCTTCGCGAGAATCAAGAATTCGTCTTTGACGGATACCTTCACGTATTCGACGCCGGGATTCACTGCTAATCCGACATTCGAGATGAGCGTCCATGGAGTCGTCGTCCATACGAGGAAGTAGGTCTTGTCTTCTCCTTTGATCTTTGCTTTGACGTAAACGGAAGGATCTTGAACGTCGCGATATCCCTGGGACACCTCATGAGAAGAAAGAGGCGTACCGCAGCGGGGGCAGTAAAGCTGAACTTTGAAGCCCTGGTAGATGAGTCCTTCCTTGAAGTATCGATCTAGAGCCCACCAGACCGACTCGATGTACTCGTTCTCGCACGTGATGTATGGATGCTCCATATCGATCCAATACCCCATGCGCCACGTGAGCTCTTCCCACATATCTTTGTATTCGAAAACGGACTTGCGGCATTCGGCGTTGAATTTGGCGACACCGTACTGCTCGATCTCTCCTTTGTGCTTGAGGCCGAGTTTCTTTTCGACTTCGATTTCTACTGGAAGTCCGTGCGTGTCCCATCCCGCCTTACGGTGCACTTGAAATCCACGCATCGTCCAATAGCGGCAAACTAAGTCCTTGATGGTTCGGGCGAAAACGTGGTGAATGCCGGGTTTTCCATTCGCCGTGGGCGGTCCTTCATAAAAGGTATAGTCGGGGGCATTTTCGTGAGCTTCGATACCTTTCTGAAAGATGCGGTTTTCTTTCCAGTAGGCGAGAATCTCCTTTTCGAGATCCGGCAGGCTCACTTTGTCGGATATCGTTTTGAACATCCTGCTAATGTAGCACGAGCTAACGTTACTGGGTCAGCTCAGGGCGGTCGTAGACCGCCCCTACAATTATCTGCGCTTATGACCGTTATCAGCGGATGCGGAAGCGGCGGCAGCTGAAGCCGCGGGGACGGTAGGGATGGACAATCCCAGGATTTCCCGCAACGCGAGCTCGATCCTCCCGCGATAATCCGGATTGTCCTTCAAGAATTGACGCGCGTTGTCTCGTCCCTGGCCTAAACGTTCACCTTGAAACGAGAACCAGGCGCCGCTTTTATCGATGACGTTTTTGTCGACACCGAGATCCAGCAGGTCGCCTTCGCGCGAAATGCCTTGGCCGTACATGATGTCGAACTCAGCCTCGCGGAAAGGCGGAGCGACCTTGTTCTTAACGATTTTTGCCTTGGTACGGCTCCCGGTCACTTCGTCGCCTTCCTTGATTGAAGCAATGCGCCGCACGTCAACACGAACGGAGGCATAGAATTTCAGAGCGCGGCCGCCCGTCGTTGTTTCGGGATTGCCAAACATGACGCCGATTTTTTCGCGGATCTGGTTGATGAAGATCAGGCAGGTTTTGGATTTTGAAACAATTCCGGTAAGTTTTCGTAGAGCCTGCGACATCAGCCGCGCTTGCAAGCCCATCTGCGCTTCGCCCATTTCGCCTTCTAATTCCGCGCGCGGAACAAGCGCAGCTACGGAATCGATAACGACGATATCGATCGCGCCGCTGCGAATGAGCACTTCGGCAATTTCCAGGGCCTGCTCGCCGCTGTCCGGCTGCGATACGAGCAAGTTATCGACATCGACGCCAAGTTTGCGCGCGTAATTGGCATCCAGCGCATGTTCAGCGTCGATAAAAGCAGCCGTGCCGCCAAGCTTCTGGGTTTCTGCAATCACGTGAAGAGTCAGCGTCGTTTTACCGCTGGATTCCGGTCCAAAAACCTCGATGACGCGTCCGCGCGGATAGCCGCCAATCCCAAGCGCGACATCTAACGACAGCGATCCGGAAGGAATTGCATCCAGCGCCGCCCCACTGTCAATGCCACCAAGCCGCATGATCGAGCCCTTGCCAAACTGTTTTTCGATTTGCGACACAGCCAGATCAAGAGCCCGACTTTTTTCTGTTCGTTCTTCTGCCATAA
>DATFXZ010000680.1:0-4719 GCA_035315305.1 Terriglobia bacterium
TCGATGATACGCGACCTTATTCGCCCCTTCCTCAGCGATACCTTAAGCTGGGTCCGAATCGCCTTCTTCTTCTACATGGCGTTCGACGCGTACCACACTGCGCAGAAAAAAAATTAAGGGTGTGGATGCTGTTCGCTGTCCACACCCCAGTCAGAGAATGTTGGAGGACTGAAACGGGATAATAGTGATAGGACCAACTAGCCGAAATACCGTATGTGCCGTATTTTGTCTGAAAAATCGGGTTACCGCAGCCGCGGCTTCGCTGGCCTTAATCTCCAGCCATGCGGGATGCCATCAGGGTCGCCTCATCACCTATAGCAGCGGTGTCCCGCGCGAACGAGCAGGCCCAATGAAACACATCGTGCGTGCGGATCGTGAATCGCATCTCGTTCATTCTTCGCTCCTGTTCGGATTCGCTCATCCGCAAAGCGGAGTAAAGAGACGACGCGACTGCATCGGCGTCATTCGGATTCACAAGTAACGCGCCACTTCCTAATTCCTCCGCCGCGCCTGCGAACTCGCTGAGCACGAGCACACCGCGGTCGTCTGTGCGGGCAGCACAGAATTCCTTAGCTACAAGGTTCATCCCGTCTCGAAGCGGCGTCACGAGTGCGACGTGCGCTGCACGGTAGAAGCCCAGCAGTTCATCCCGTGGAATCGAACGATGGAAATAGTGAATTGGAATCCACCCGGGCGTGCTGTACTCACCATTGATTTCGCTGATCGACATTTCGATGTCGAGTTTCAATTGTCTGTATTCAGGGATATCTTCGCGGCTTGGAATCACGATTTGAAACAGCGTAACGGATCCGCGCAATTCGCTATAAGTCTTCAAAAGCATACGAAACGCGTGAAGCCGCTGCAGTATTCCTTTGGTGTAGTCCAGACGATCCACACCCAGCACGACTTTCATTCCTGCGGCATCTTGAGCGATGGCGGCTGCAGTGGCATCAATCGTTGAGTTCGACGGCGCGGCGAATTCATCGAAGTCGATGCTGACCGGATAACGGCCGACCTTTGCGGATAATCCATTCGCTGTCACCTGCAAATTTTTCCCCAGATGGGTGATCTGCGTCTCCGGCAAAAAGCGACGGAGCGACGCTGTGAAATTGCGGACATCGCGCAGGGTTTGAAATCCGATCACGTCGTAGTGCATCAAACCGGAAAGAAGTTCGGCCCGCCAGGGCAGCGCCTCAAAAACATCAGGAGCCGGAAACGGGATGTGATGGAAATATGCAATCCGGCTGTGAAATCCGCGATGCCGCAAGCACTCGCCCATCAACATCAGATGGTAGTCTTGAATCCAGACGGAATCACCGCTTCGCCAAATGCCTTCAAGTCCTTGCGCGAACTTATCGTTTGCTTTTCGATAAGAACGCCAGTACGCGGAATCGTAGTGGCAACGCGATGAAAGTCCGTGAAACAGCGGCCAGATGATTTGGTTGGAGAATCCGTTGTAAAAGCACTCTTTCTCCGCGGCAGACATGAACACGGGATGCAGCGAATAGTTATGCGTCGCGCGCCAGTTATTCAGAACTGCGGACAGGCGAGGTTCGTAATCCGTTCCTGTAGATCCCACCCAGCAACCGCCGTGTGTGCGGATAATAGGAACAAGAGCGGTGACAAGTCCACCGGCGCTCGGTTGAAGGGACAGATTACCGTCGTTCCAATCGATCGTAACGGGAAGTCGATTGGAGACCAGAATCATCCGGTCGGAACTCACGATTTAGCTCCACACGCTTTAATCCACGCATTGAGGAACGCCATCAACTCATCCGGCGGTTTCAGCATCAATTGAGCTGCAGTGAATCGAGGTTTCGTATTCACCAGAACCGTCAGGCCGCGATCGTTTAGGATGCGGAAGGCGTCTTCATCCGTGATGTCGTCTCCCAAATATGCAATGGGGACATCTGGAGTCAAATCCGATAAAAGACCAAGAACAGAAGTTCCTTTATTCGCTGCGCGCAACCGGATTTCAACGCCTTCTTCGAATTCCGACAAGACGAGGCCCGATTTCATCGAAAGCGGTTCCAGGATCCTGTACACCTTTGTGCGGACCTGCAGGATTTCAGCCGGTTTCAATCCTCTCCAGTGCACGGCTACGGCAGCCAATTTCACTTCGAGCAGATGACCCAAGTTTTCATGTTCCAAACTCGTTTCGGCTTGCAAAAGTACTTCGAGCGCGTCTTCCGTGACCTCGATCTCTTCATATCGTCCATCGGCGTAAACGCGTTCTGCTCCGTATGTTCCCCAAATTTCCGGTGGTGGAATCATTCCAAGGAGGGACGTGACTTCGTGGGCAGCGCGGCCGCTCGCGATGATTAATCGCGTCGAGCACTCGATCATGATTTGATGCAGCAGTTCGGGCAATCCCGGATAAGGAACTGCACGTAGGCGGTGAGTGGAGAATGGCGCAATCGTGCCGTCGTAGTCGAGAATTAGAACGCGCTCTTTTGCTGCCCCGACGGTCTGCATGAATCGAGAGTATCCGCTGACTTTTGTTGCAGTCTTAGTCATGCACGCCTCCAGTAGAAACTCGGGTATGAACTCAGGAGTATATCGGAGCCATGAACCGTAGGAATACGGCCTTGCCTGTATTTTCCGGGCCAAATCGGGGTAGTGCCTCAGTGGCAGCGAAATGCCATCCCCCTGTGGAAAAGATAACCTTGGAGCTACGAAATGATGCCTTTGCGAACTGCGTAGAGCACAATATCTGCCGTACTGTGCAAATCTAATTTCTGCATGATGCGTGTCCGGTGCGTTTCCACTGTATTGGTGCTGAGATTCAAAATGCCGGCGACATCTTTATTGGATTTACCTTCGGCCAATAGCTGAAGGATCTCTTTCTCACGTTCCGTAAGAAGATCGTAAGAATCTTGAAGACCGCGTTGTTGAAGTTGGCGCATATAGTCTTCGAGAAGCGTGTCTGCAATCGCGGGGCTGAAGAAAGGTTTTCCTTGCGCAACGACTTCGACAGCGCGATGAAGGTCCACATCCGCGCTGTCTTTCAACAGATAGCCCTTCGCTCCCGCCGCGAGCGTTCTCATCAAATAGGTTTCATCCGAATACATGCTCAGAATGATCACGCCGATCTGCGGGTTCTTTTTGACCACCTGCGTTGTTGCCTGGATGCCATTGAGGTTGGGCATGGCGATGTCCATGATGACGACGTCGGGGAGCAGTTCCTCCGCCATGCGCACAGCTTCGCGGCCTTCGGTCGCCTCGCCGACAACTTCGAAATCGTTGTTCTGCTCCAGCTGGAGGCGCAAACCTTTGCGCACGATACCGTGATCGTCCGCGATCAAAATGCGGATCTTCTTCAAGCGAGAACCCCGGCGGGCAGCTCGACTCGAATGGTCGTGCCCTTGTTTCGTTGTGATGTTAGGACGACTCTGCCGTCGAGTTCCTGAACGCGCTCCTGCAAGCCGAGCAGGCCAAGGCCACCGCGGGCCGCGGTTGTATTAAAACCGATGCCGTCGTCCTGCACGATAACGACTACGCCATTTTCGTCAGCACGCAGCGAGACGAGAACGTGCTTGGCTTTCGCGTGACGTGCGCAATTCGTAAGCGCTTCCTGAACGACTCTGTAAATGCATGTACGTTGAGAATCGCTCAAATAGTCAAGCGAACCATCGACACGCACGGTAGCCGGCACACCCGTGTGCCGCGAGAACTCGCGGCCTTGCCATTGAAGAGCCGCTTCGATACCGATATCGTCGAGCATCGATGGACGTAAACCCATCGCGAGATCGCGAATCGCTCGCATAGCGTCGGCATTCAGGCGTTTTACTTCTTCCATGCGGTTGCGGAACGCCTCGACATTTCCGCTGCGCAAAGTCTCGAGATGTCCGAGCTCCATGCCTAGGGCCGTCATCATTTGTCCGACTTCATCATGCAATTCGCGCGACAACGCACGTCGCTCTAATTCTTGTGCTTGTACAAGGCGGCGGGAAAGTCGCCGGAGATTGTTTTGTGTTTCTTCAATTTGTTTCCGCTGCTCGTCATGTTTTCTTTCCAGCACCGAGACGCGGCGTGTGGTCAGCATCGCGACAATAATCCCGAGACCCAACGCAAAGCCCATCATACGGAGCAGGAAACTGTGCAGGACGTCTTGACTGGCCTGCAGGCGCTGCCGCGCGCGTGAGAGGTTTTCATCGTTGATCCGCGCCATTTCGCGAGCGAGATCGACCACTGCCTGCCGGCGAGGAAGCACTTTGCGTCTGAGGAACTCAGAACTTTGGAGGGACTTCTCTTGAGGGCTCCAGTCGAAGATCGGATCCAGAGAGTCCCAGTACCCTTCAACTTCTTCCTGCAAGCGTGCCAGGCGAGGGCTGTCGTTTTCACCCACGAGCTCAGAAAGATGATCGAGGCGCTGTTGAAGCGAGTCGCGCGTGTTCAGCAACTCCTGACGATGGCTTTGCACGTTCAGCGACGACGGATCAAGCAGGTAATCGCGAACAAGAATATCCGCAAGATACAGATCGGTGACGATTCCGCGGCGGAAGGCTTCCGTCTGAAGATACGATTCCTGCGCGCTTTGCACTTCGGCATAGATCATGTCCGCCCTACGGATGGCGCCAAAGCCCAATACGGCAATCAGGACCACGAGAATGCCGAAGCCCATTGCCAATACAAATGACGAACGCGAGTACATGGTCACCTCACTCGGACGTTGCGACCAAGAATACCAAGGATAGTATTTTGAGCAAGAATTCGCAG
>DATFXZ010000681.1:0-2687 GCA_035315305.1 Terriglobia bacterium
ACGCTCTGGCCGCGCAAATGAGGCGAACATGAGAATCAATATCGTAAGTGCCGTTGTGTCTCTGTGTCTTTGTGTGGGCCCCTTTTCGAACGTCGTGCGAGCTCAGAACGACGTGCAACCAACCAACGCCCAGCCCAATCCGTACCAAACAGTGACGGACTGGGCGAAGCTGCCGGCAGGCCGAACATGGGGTTCCACGAGCGCCGTCGAGATCGATAAAGATGGAAAATCGATTTGGGTCGCAGAGCGATGTGGCGCCAATTCGTGCCAGGACTCGATGCTCGATTCAATCCTCCACTTTGATGAGCAGGGAAAATTGATCAAGAGTTTCGGCGCAGGCTTGCTTATTGCCCCACACGGAATTTTTGTGGACCGTGAAGGCAATTTGTGGGTCACCGACTGTGCCTGCACCGGTGGGGCTGCAGGCGCGCGCGGAAACTCCGGACCCGCAGCGGCATCCAAAGGTCATCAGGTTTTCAAATTCAGCCCGGACGGCAAAGTTCTACTGACGCTTGGTAAACCAGGCGGCGCTCGCGATCCGGAGTTCTTCTTTCAGCCGAATGATGTGCTCATTGGGCCTAACGGCGACATCTTCGTTTCGGAGGGTCATTCCAGCGCCCCCGGAAGCACAGCACGCATTTTGAAGTTTTCGAAGGACGGCAAATTGATCAAAACGTGGGGCAAGCTCGGCACAGGGCCCGGCGACTTCGATCAGCCGCATGCGCTGGCCATGGATTCGAAAGGACGGCTATTCGTCGGCGATCGGAATAACAATCGCATTGAGATATTCGATCAGGACGGCAAGTTCCTCGAGGAATGGAAGCAGTTCAGCCGTCCAAGTGGGGTCTACATCGATAAAAACGACAACATCTATGTCGCCGACTCGGAATCGGAATCTGTTTCCCGCAACCACGACGGCTGGAAGCGCGGCATCCGGATCGGCAGCGCGAAAGACGGCTCTGTGAAGTATTTCATTCCGGACCCGGTGGAAAAGACGACCGGAACAAGCGCAGCCGAAGGTGTTGCGGCCGACGCTCAAGGCAACGTGTATGGAGCGGAGGTCGGACCGCGCGCACTGAAGCGGTATGTCAAGAAGCAGTGAGCGATTCTGAAAGGATGTCACCACAAAGACACAGAGAGACAAAGGTCTGGCGGCCTGTTATCGAGTGCTTACCTTCGTTGAGCCGCCAGGCCTTTGTGTCTCTGTGTCTTTGTGGTGATATCCCCCTTCCCCATATAACTAGTTTTTCGTTTTACGCGCTGCCCAGGTCTTCGCCTGCTCGCCGACGATGTCGACGAGATTTCCCATGGCGATATTGAAATCGACGAGATGAAGTCCCCAGTCCGCCTGGATCCGATCCGCAGTGCTGAGATCACCGATAATGTCGTCCGTGCGCGCGTCCGCCGGATCACCGTGGACTGTTAGTTCGAGATACGTAGCGTTTTCGTTCGACTTGCATTGTGCGGTCAGCAGTCCGGGGACGCTCACCCACGGCGTATCGATCGGATGCTCTGGGCTAACCCAAGGTTTCGGCGCAGTTCTACCTACAATCGTGCGGCCGTCCGTAGATAGATACGCGTGCAGAACACCGCTGCCACCGCCAAGCGCCACTGGATTCGTGCAGGCGGCGATCATGTTGGGATCAGTGACTTTGCCGAAGCGTGTGTTGGCCGGAGGTGGAATTGTCGAACGAAACGAAACGTAGGTGACAACGCAACCAGTTTGCGACGCGGAGTGGCAGAGAGGGATGTTTTGGTATGAGCCGCCGATGTCCTTTCCGCGGGGCACTGCTATCGTTGCACCCAGCAGGATCGCAGAAACCATACGTGACTGCACGGGCTTGCCGTCGATCTCATTCCGGATGAGTTCGTCCAGAATAAAAGACCCCTGCGAATGGCCGACCAGCACGAAGCCACGTCCTTTGTTGTCGTGTTCCAGGTAGTAATTCCATGCGTCTTTCACGTCGTCGTACTGAAGACCGCGGGCGAGGGATCCGCCTCCGCCGGCAAGCCGGCTCCGAAGTCCCGCCAATGTGACTTGCCGGTACAGCGGTGCATACGGTCTGCATTTTGAAGCGAAGCGCGCAAACTGCTGGCGGATGACATTGAGTTCCGCTGCGTCTGCCGTCATATCGCTGTTGGGGGTTGTATCCGTGGAAACCGTCGGATAAACGTAGAAACAGTCAATCGGCGCGTTTGGATCCGCCGTCCATGTCTCTCGACTCAGCTGCCCATCGGCCATAATGACTGTCGTCGTCAGGTCGACGTCACATGCATCGTGTCCAGCCGGCCGGCAGAGCCAGGACTTCGGATCGCTGTAATCGTTCGATCGTGGTGTTTGAGCGAAAGCGGTTGAGAGCAAGAGCCCAGATAGAATTGCACCGACAACCATACGTATTTCCTCATCTCTTCATAAATATTTGTTGATTCACCCCCATCCAGTCCGCCTGGCTCGACACTTTGGGTCCCAACGACCAGGCGATGAATCGCAAGCCCGTCGAATACGGGGAACGATACGAAATGATCGTGCAAACCTGCGAAGCTCCCGTTAGCGTTTCTTTTCGTCGAGGTTCTTGTCCTCTGCATCGGGCGCAGATGATGCAAGAAACAGCTTCCGTCCATCGGGATAGGTTACGTTCCGGCCGTTGGCGCGTTTGAGTGTGTAGTCGCGCGCCTGATATCCGTCG